>JALZMG010000339.1 GCA_030858325.1 Actinomycetota bacterium
CGGCGACGATGCGCGGCACTTCTCCTGTCGTCGCGAACACCGGGACCTGGGCGAACGTGATCGTGCCGATCAGCGACTGGCTGCCGAACTGGGTGTTCGTGACGAGCAGCGTGTGCGTCGCCGTGTAACGTGTTTCGGTCGGCTCCGGTTGCGGATCCGTGCCGAGGAAGGCGAAGAGCGCGCCGATGAGCGCGCAGACCGCGATGATCGGCCACCGCCGAATCAACGCCCGTACATACTCGATAGGTTCCACGAACGCTCCGTTCTCGCTCAAAAATCTACCCGGCCCCGGTCGGGGATGGGCCGAGAATGACGAGGACGTCGACGAACTGCCCGAACTGGCGCCAGTTGGCGTCGTCGTCGGTGCCCTCGACGATCTGACGTGGATCTGCCTCGATCAATGAGTTCACGTCGGCCGCCTCCCGCTGCAGGCCGGGCGTATGGAACACGGTGGTGGTGTCGATCGGCTGCGCCGCGTCCAACGCTTCGATCGGCTCGAACCCCTCTGTGCGCAGGACGCCGCTGACGAACGCCGCTGCGCCGTCTTCGGCGCCTCCGTTGAGGACGCGCACGACGACGTCGACCCGCTCCTGCCGTGAGAGCGGCGGGACCGACCTCAGTGGCGCCGGCGCCGTCGTGGTGGTCACCCGTTCGGTCGTCACCGGCTCGGTCGTCGCCGGTTCGGTCGTCGCCAGGTCGCTTGTGTCAGCGGAACCCGTCGTGTCGGCCGAGACCGCCGTCGACGTGTCAGCGGACGTGCTCGAGGCGTCGGTCGGCAGGCCGGGCGTGGTCGCCCCGGTCAGCGTCTGCGGGTCGTCGTCGGCGGTCACGGCCAGCCCGACCAGCGCAAGGATGCCGATCAGCGCGACGCCACCGACGACCTCTCCCGCGTTCATCGCCGGGAGTGTAGGCAGCGATCCGGCGGCTCGCCGGTCGTTGCGAGGGTGCCGGCGCTACCTTGACGCCATGCTTTCGCGCCTGGTCCGCAGCGTCGGCGGGGCTGCCGCGGACCCGCTCGACGGGGTGCGGGAACGGCTCGTCGTGAGCTCCCGCCCGCGCGTGGTCGTGCTCATCTACCACCGCGTCGGCGGACGCTCGCCGTCGCCCGTCGACCTGCCGGGCGGGGTCTTCGAGCACCACCTCGACGTGCTCGCCGAGTCCGGTCGGGTCGTCGACCTCGACACGGCGGCGGCCGTGCTGACCGGGCGTCCGGCCGAACTCGCCGCCGGGCCGTACGAGCGGGAAGACGACGAGATCCCACGCGTCGTGATCACGTTCGACGACGGCACCGCCGACTGGCCGGACGTCGTGATGCCGGCGCTCGTCGCCCGTGGCCTGCCGGCGACGTTCTACGTGTCCACCGACTTCGTCGATCGGCAGCGGCTGTTCCCCGACGAAGGTCGGCCGGTCTCGTGGGCCGGCCTGGACGACATGGCCGGGACCGGCCTGGCGACGATCGGTTCGCACACCCACACCCACCGGGTCCTGGCCGGCGCGACGACCCAGGTCGCAGCCGACGAGCTTGACCGCTCCATCGGTGCCATCGAGGACCACCTCGGCATACCGTGCCGCCACTTCGCCTACCCCAAGGCGATCGCCCCGTCGGCCGCCGCCGACGTGGTCGTGCGCCGGCGCTGCCACACCGCCGCGCTGGCCGGCAATCGCGCCAACGTCGCAGGGACCACGGACCTGCACCGCCTGGGCCGTCACGCCCTCACGGTCGCCGACGACGACGCCAGCTTTGCCCGGAAGCTCGCCGGCGGCATGTGGCTCGAGGGCTGGCTGCGTGAGCGCCGCGACGCTTTGCGCTTGCGGCCCGACGAGTACGCGCCCTCCTGACCGAGCGCGCATACCGCGCTCATCGCTGATCACCGCTGTTTGTCGCATCGTCTACCCATCTTCGTCTCATCCGCGTCCGGCAGATTGCAGTGCGCCATGCTGTGTGACCACGAAGATCATCGCCTCACGTGACGCGCCGGGAACCGTGATTGACGGCGAGCAGTGGACCGCTGTCGAGGCGCGGGGTCACCGCTACGAGCGCCTTGTCGTGCGCACGAGGTGGCTCGAACCGGCCGACGATCTCGTCGCCAGCGCGCACGAGGCGGTGGCGGGCATGGTGCGCTCCGGGGACACCGTGTTCGTCAGCGAGAAGCTGGTCATCCTGCTGACCGGTAGGACGGTGCCCGCAGATGCCGTCCATCCGGGCCGCCTGGCGCGCATGCTGGTCGGGTTCGTCAAGCCCCGGCCGGGCTCGCGTGGTCTGTCGGTGCCGGAGAAGATGCAGTACGTCATCGACCGAACGGGGCGGCCGCGTGTCGTCGTCGCCGCCGCGGCCAGCGCGATCACCCGGCCGTTCGGGTGGCATGGTGTGTTCTACCGCGTCGCCGGCAGCCTGGCCCGCGACCTCGACGGCGGGCGGCCGCCGTACGAGCACCTGCTGTTCCCGCCGCTCGATCGCGTCGACGCACGCGTGATCGCCAACATCTTGGAGGAAGCGATGGGGACCGGTGTCGCCATCGTCGACCTCAACGACTTCGGCGGCAGCGTGCGGGCGACGTCGGAGCGGGCCCTGCCGGCGCGTGAGCTGCTGAGTGCGTTGGGCGACAACCCGCTCGGCCAGCGTGCCGCAGGGACCCCGTTCGGGATCCTCCGGCCCGTCGCCGGCGACGTCACCCCGGTGCCGTAGCCGACCCGCTGCCGGGCGGCGACCCGGGAGAGGTCACCGCCCGAACGCAGGGAGGACGTCGGCCGGCCGCGGCGACGCATGGATGCGACCGGCACCCGACGCTCAGCCGTCCTGGCCGTCGTCGTCGTCCAGATCGTCGTCCGTGTCGTCGTCGCTGTCGTCATCGTTGTCGTCGGTCACGGTGCCGGTGTCGTCGTCGCCGGGCATCGTCGTCGCGCTCGGTGCGTCGACGTCGATGGGGGCGGGCGTCGGGTCGTCGTCGTCGTCGCCGCAGGCCATCAGCCCCACGCCGAGGGCGGCGGCGAGGCCGAGTGTGGGGAGACTCGACCGGCGGGGATGACGGCCGGTCGTCGTGGGGGGCGAAGTGTTCATGCCCTCACTCTCAACGCCGGCCGGGAACTCCACGTGACATGGAGGTGAGGATGTTCTCATCGTTGCGCCGAGCGGCGGCGTCCCCGGCGGATGCCTTCGGCGGCTGTGCGCAGGATGTCCAGCTCCGGCGCGCGCAGGAGGGCGAGCACGGCCAGGAAGCCGGCTGTCACCGCCGCGGCGGCAACCACGCACTGCACGAGCGCGGCTCGTCCGGCTCCGGTCACGGTGTCGTCGAGCCCGGCGATGCGCAGCGTCGCGTACGCAAGGAGGGCGCCGGCGGTGGCCGACAGCGCGGTGCGGGCG
>JALZMG010000353.1 GCA_030858325.1 Actinomycetota bacterium
TCGAGGATCTGGCGCAGGCCGAGCGCCGCGAGCACGGCGAACCACAGCACCATCACCGGTCCGAACACGCGCGAGATCCGCTCCGTGCCGCGCTTTTGGAACAGGAAGAGTGCCACGAGGATGACGATCGCCACCGGGATCACCCACCGCTCGAATGCGCTGGTGGCCACCTCGAACCCCTCGACCGCGCTGAGCACGGAGATCGCCGGCGTGATCAGTCCGTCGCCGTAGAGCAGGGCCGTGCCGAACACGCCGAGGCCGATGATCGCCCGCTTCGTCCCTTTGGCCAGCCCGCGGGTCGGCATCAACAGTGCCGTCAGGGCGAGGATGCCACCCTCGCCGTGGTTGTCGGCGCGCATCACGAAGAGCAGGTACTTGATCGAGATGATGACGATCAGCGACCAGAACACGACGGAGGCGACGCCATAGGCGTTGACCTCGGTGACCGCCAGGTCGGCGTGTTCGAACGACTCCCGGAATGCGTACAGCGGGCTGGTGCCGATGTCGCCGTAGACGATGCCGAGCGCACCGAAGGCCAGGGCGACCGGCCGACCGGGGCCGGCGACGTGCGCATCGTCGTGGGTCATCGACCGGTCCAGGTTCCTGGCGCGCAACGCCGCCTCGAACGGTACGAAAACGCGATGAGAATCGGAATCTCGGGGCGCGCGGTCATGAGGAGCCACTCAGGGGCTGGGGGCGGGACGGGTCCGGCGTGAACTCGAACGTCGCCAGCGTCTCGGGCTCGTCACCGCACGACGTGACGCGCACGTCCTGGTCGACCTCGCCGAGCGCCAGCGTGATCGTCGCTCCTGGCTCGATCGGCGCGGTGTCGAAGCGGTAGGCGTCGTAGAAGCCAGCTGCGGTCGGAGCGACGCGCACGGCGCAGATCGCCGCCGTGGCGTCGTTGACGAGCGACTGCTCGATCCTGGCTGCGCCCACGACGATCGTGCCCGGCGCGGACGTGTTGCCGTCACCATCGACGACGAGGAACTGATAGGTCCCGTCGGCGAGCGGAGCACCATCGTCGTCGGTGAGGCAGTCGCCGAGGCCCGGCGCAGCGACCTGTGATGCGCCGATCGCCTCGACCTCGCGGCCGTCGCGCTCCCACCGCCCGGCCAGTTCGATGGAGCCTGACAGCGCGACGACGGCACACAGCGTGCGCACCGGTCCGACGACGGCGATGTCATGGCGCCCGTCGGCGGCCAGGGCAAGCGTCTCCTCGCGCTGCTGCGCCGGCGTCAGCGACCGAGTGAACGCGGCGACGTCGGGAACGACGGAACCGACGACGATCGCCGCCGGTGCGCCGGCGCCGGGGACGGCCGGCACGCTCGACGAGACCGCACCATCGACGGTGGTGCTGGCCACCGCCGCACCCGGGACGGTGGTGACTGCGACGGAGGCCGGGGTCGCCGCCGGCGCCGAGATCGGGACGACCGACGTCGGGGCGGGCGGGGTCGTCGAGGAGTCGATCGGGAACGTCGGGAGACCGGGGATGCCCGGAATCGTCGTCGGGCCCAGGCTGAGCGGAGGACCACTCAGCGGCGGAACGGCGGAGGGGACGACCGCGGGTGGGGCGGTCGTGGCCGGCGCGGCGACGGTCGTGATCGAAGTAGAACCGGCGCCGGCCGGAGCGGACGTGCCGGCCGGGTTGCCGGCGGCGTCGTCACCGGAGTCGCGCGTCACCGCCCACGCCAGCAGTGCGGCGACGAGCACGCCGACGATGACGGCGCTGGCGATCACCGCTTGACGGCTGTCCGCCCGCCCGCCCGCGCCCACCCCGGTCGCTGCCGCCTGTTCGTGGTCGGCGTACGCGCCGACTGCTCCCTGCGGTGGGGGACCTTGCGACGGGGCATCAGCGCCGGACGGATCGAGCGGGATCACCGGTTCGGGCTGCGGCACGGCCCCCGGTGGCGGCGGCGCCAGCTCGTCGTGGACGCCGCGATCTGCGGCGGGCGTGTCGGCGCCGGCGTGAGGGGGCAGCTCCGGCCCACCTCCGTCGTCGTCTGGCTCGTCGTTCACGGAGTCCTCCTGCGCGATCTGCTGGGTCGGCGTCGAGCCGCGGCCGGCGTCATCCGGCAGCCCGCCACTCGGCCACCGTAAACGACCCCAGGCCGGCCGGGTCGAGCAGGGCATCGGCCTCGCGCGCGCGACTGCGCATCGCC
>JALZMG010000371.1 GCA_030858325.1 Actinomycetota bacterium
CGTTCCGCGGCGTCGTCGCCGGCGGCAGCTGCGGTCTCTGGCGCCGGCCGCTCGACGACCTCGCCCCACGGTTGGCCGGGACGGATCGTCATGCCGGCGGGGCGACGGGGACGTCGGCCACGACGCCGCGGAACGCGCGCTCGGCCACTTCGGCGGCATGCCGGCGGGTCGACTGCTCCGGTGCGACCAGGGCGAGCTGGCGGGCCAGGTCAACGAGCTGCTTCATCGTCCGCACGAAGTCGCCGCCCGTCAGCTCCTCGTTGGCGACGACGTCGGCCAGATCCTCGCCTGCCACCCAGCCGTGCGCAGCGGCGGCGAAGCCGGGGTCCGGCGGCCGGTGGGTACCCAGGCCGAGTGATCGCTCGTCGGCCTCGAGATCCTCGCTCGTCGCCTCGATGCGTCGCCACCGCTGGCGGACGTCGGCCGACGGGAACCACGGCGGTGGCGGCGGCTCCGGGCTGCGGTGCTCGTACACGAACGTCGACAGCAACGCCGCCAGCGCCCCGGCGTCGACGCCGTCGAACAGTCCGCAGTGCAGGCATTCGGCGACGAGCAGGTCACTCTCGTGGAACACACGCGCGAGGACCCGGCCCCGTTCGGTGAGCGCCCATGGCGGGCCGACGTCGACGTAGCCGCGCCGCTCGAGCACGTCGAGCACGCGGTCGAAGTCCTTGGCCAACGACGGTCCCTCGATGCGCGCCGCCAGCTGCTCGACGTCGCGGGTGTGGCGTTCGTACTGACCGGCGGCGCGCATCCGCTCGCGCAGGTCGGGATCGAGCTCGACCGGGTGCACGGCGTCGCTCACTGCGGCATGTGCGCCACGCTGGCGGTCGTTGCGCCCCGCGTCGAGTCGCGCCCGGCCGATGGCGCGAGCGATCTCCTTGCGGTAGTCGGCCCGGTTCGGGTTGTACGCCGCGGGCAGGCGTACGGTGCCGAGCGACTGCGGCGCAGCGGCGAAGTCGTCGGCCGTCAGCAGGAGCAGCTGGGCCTGTGCGGTGACCGTCGTCAGGCGTGGCCCGTGTTTGCGATCGGCGGTGGCGACGACGGCGACAGGCCCCCGGTACCTGCCTTTGTGGGCGTAGACGACCTGTCCCGGCCGCAGCGCGGCGACACTGTCCGCCAGGACCTGCTCCTGCCCGCGGCGGCGCGCCCGCCTGGCCTCCAGCGCGGCGCGATAACTCCAGATGTCGCCGTACGGGCTGGCCGCCCGCGACCGGGCGTCGGCGGCCGCCGCCCGGAGACGTTCCATCCGCGCCTCCAGCTGGACCACGTTGCGATCGGCCTGGTACTGCGCGAACGACAAGTTGAGGAGGTGGTGCGCCTCCTCCGCCGTGTACGTGCCGACCAGGTTGGCCGCCATGTTGTAGGTCGGGCGGAACGCGGAGCGCAGGTGGAACGTACGACTGGCGGCCAGTGCGGCGACCTGCTCGAACGGCACGAACGGACTCCACAGCACGACTGCGTGGCCCTCATCGTCGATGCCGCGGCGCCCGGCGCGACCCGTCAACTGCGTGTACTCCCCCGCCGTCAGCGTCTCGTGGTGGTCCCCCGTGAACTTCGTCAGCTTTTCGATGACAACGGTGCGCGCCGGCATGTTGACGCCGACGGCCAGCGTCTCGGTGGCGAACACGACACGGATCAGCGCCTCGATGAAGCAGGCTTCGACCACCTCTTTGAACGCCGGCACCATGCCCGCGTGGTGGGCGGCGATGCCCGCCTCCAGCCGGGCCAGGAACCGCTCGTAGCCGAGCGCGGCCAAGTCATCGTCGTGCATGCCGGCCAAGCGGGCGTCGACGATCTCGCGAACGCGCACCCGATCGTCCGCGCTCGTGAACGCGATCCCCGCGTCGAGGCACGACTGCGCCGCCTCCTCGCACTGGTTGCGGCTGAAGATGAACACGATCGCCGGGAGCAGGCCACGCTGACCGAGCAGCTCGACGACCTCGACCCGGCCGGGAGTGGCCAGGCGGCGCCAGCCGCTGCCCTTCATCGAACGATCGGACGCTGGGCGCCGCCCGCGCCGCAGCGCCGACGCGTCGAGCCGGGCGGCGGCCGCGTTGGGCCGACCGCCCTCGAACGTTCCGAGGAAGTGCAACCGGTCGTTCGTGCGGTCGGCGACGAGGTACGCGTCGTGCAGGCGGACGGGCCGGCGCAGCTCGATCACCGGGGTCGTCGGCCCGCGCACGGTCTGGATCCACGCTGCCAGCTCGGCGGTGTTGCTGACGGTGGCCGACAGGCAGACCAGGCGCACGTGCGGGGGCAGGTGGACGATGACCTCTTCCCAGACCGGGCCGCGGTAGGCGTCCTGGAGGAAATGCACTTCGTCGAGGACGACGAGGTCGAGCCCGCTCAGCGCCGCCGCGCGGCCGTAGATCATGTTGCGCAGCACCTCGGTCGTCATGACGACGACCGGCGCCTCGCCGTCCAGCGCGTTGTCGCCGGTCAGCAGGCCCACCTGGCCCGGTCCGTAGCGCTGCGTCAGGTCGCGGTACTTCTGGTTGGACAGCGCCTTCAGCGGTGCGGTGTAGAACGCCCGGCGTCCGGCTCGGCGAGCAACGTCGATGCCGTACTCGGCGACGACGGTCTTGCCGCTCCCGGTCGGTGCGGCCACGACGACGTGGTGGCCGGCGTCGATGGCGTCGATCGCGTCCAGCTGGAAACGGTCCAGCGGGAACGGGGCGGCGGCCGTGAACTCGTCGCGCAGCGGCCGCATCGTCAGCGCCCCCCGGTCACGTCGCCATGGCCTCCTTGCGCCGGCGGCGGCGCTGGACGAACTTGCCGATGACGACCGAGACGACGTACAGCACGGTCATCGGTATGGCCAGCGCGGCGAGCGAGATCGGGTCACCCGACGGGGTGATCACGGCGGCGACGACGACGATGCCGATGATCGCGTACCGCCACTGGCTGATCAGTTGCTGGGGGGTGACGATGCCGACGAGTTGCAGGAACACGAGGAGCACCGGGAACTGCAACCCGACGCCGAACGCAGCGATCATCAGCATCACGAGGCGGACGTACTTGCTGACCTGGAACGCCTGGCTGACGTCTTCGCCGCTCCACGAGATGAGGAACTCGAGCGCCTTCTCCAGCGTCAAGAAGGCGAGCAGGCCGCCGAGCAGGAACAGCAGGACCGACGAGCAGATGAACGGGATCGCGTAGCGCTTCTCCTTGGCGTGCAGTGCCGGGACGATGAACCGCCAGACCTGCCACAGCACGACCGGCATCGCCAGGATCAGCCCGCCGTAGCTGCCGATGCGCAGGCGCGTGGCGAACCCCTCGATCGGGTCGAAGTTGAACAGTGTCGGGCGCCCGTCCGGCCCGACGGTGACGCCGCAGAAGTCCTCGGGTTTGCTCTCGCAGAGCCGGTCGTACGGGGCGCGCAGCAGGTCGAGCACCTGGTCGTAGAAGGCGACGACGAGGATCGCGAACAGGGCGACGGCGAGCGCGCTGCGGATGATGCGGACGCGCAGCTCGCCGAGATGCTCGGTGAGCGTCATCTCGTCGTCGGGTGTTTGCAGCTTCGGTCGCGCCGGCCCGCGCGGGAGGCGGGGGCTCATGCCGGGGCGGTCCCGTCCTCACCGACGCCAGCCCGGTCGATCGTCGATTCACCGCGCAGTGCTCGCTCGACCGGTGACTCCACCGCCGGCCCAGTGTCGGTCGCAGGGGCATCGACGGCTTCTTCCAGGCTCGGCGACGCCGCCATTGCGGACGGCTCCGCCGTCGCCTCAGTCGTCGTCGCCGGGGGCGTCGCCGGGGCCGACGACTCCTCGC
>JALZMG010000384.1 GCA_030858325.1 Actinomycetota bacterium
GCAGTCGGCCACGCGCTGCCGCCACGTCGCCAATTCCGCCGCCGCCGCGCCGGACGCCAGGCGCTGCGCCGAAGCGGCCGCCGGCTCGTACAACGCCGTCGTGTAGTCGCGGACCATGCGCGCCGCCGTGACCCGCGGCCCGAGCGTCGCCCAGCTGTGCAGGACCATCTGCACCCACGAGCGGGACACGCCGGCGCCGTCGCGATCGTGGAACATCGGCACCACCTGCTGTTCGAGGATGGCGAACAGGCTGGCCGCCTCGCGCAGATCCCTGCGCTCCTCGTCCGGATCGTCCTCGGCGGACTCGATCGCCCAGCCGTTGCGCCCGTCGTAGCACTCGTCCCACCAACCGTCGAGGATGCTGCAGTTGAGTGCGCCGTTGAGCGCCGCTTTCATCCCGCTCGTGCCGCAGGCCTCGAGCGGGCGGCGCGGTGTGTTCAACCACACGTCGCAGCCGTGGTACATCGCCCTGGCGACACCCATGTCGTAGTCGGCGAGGAACACGAAGCGGGCCCGCACGTCGGCCTGCCTGGAGAACTCCTCGATCTGGCGGATCAGCTGCTTGCCGGGCGTGTCGGCGGGGTGGGCCTTGCCGGCGAACACGAACTGAACCGGTCGCGCGGCGTCGTCGAGCAGGCGGCGCAGGCGGTCCGGGTCCGACAGCAGCAGCGTCGCCCGCTTGTAGGTGGCGAAGCGCCGCGCGAAGCCGATCGTCAGCGCCTTGCGATCGAGCACGTCGGCTCCCAGCCGGCGGCGGGCCAGCCGCACCAGCTCGTCGCGCCCGTCGTCGAGCACCGCCCAGGCTTCTGCAGGGTCGACGTCGCAGACCCGGCTCCACCGCTGCGCGTCGGCGCCCGGCCAGTCCTCGCCGACGAGGCGCGTGAGGAGCGCGTCGACGCGCGCGGACACCCAGGTGCGCCCGTGGACGCCGTTCGTGATCGACCCGATCGGCACCTCGGCGGCGACGAGGTCTGGCCACAGCCCCCTGAACATGTCCCGGCTGACGGTGCCGTGCAGCTTGGCGACACCGTTGGACCGGGCGGCCAGGTGCAGTCCCATCACGGCCATGTTGAAGCGGTCGTCTGGCTCCTCGTCCCAGTCGCCCAGTGCGAACAGCTCGTCGAAGGAGACGCCGCACTCGGCGGCGAAGTCCGTGAAGTACTCCGCCATCAGGGCGCGCGGAAAGCGGTCGATGCCCGCCGGGACCGGCGTGTGCGTCGTGAAGACGCCACCGCCGCGCACGGCCTCCATCGCCGCGGCGAAGGGCGTTCCGGTGGCGACGAGCTCGCGTATCCGTTCCAGGCCGAGGAAGCCGGCGTGTCCCTCGTTCGTGTGGAAGACCTCCGGCTCGATGCCGAGGGCGCGCAGCGCGCGCACGCCGCCGATGCCGAGGATGATCTCCTGGCGCAAGCGGTGGTGCTGGTCGCCCCCGTAGAGGCGGTCCGTGACGTCGATGCCGTCTGGCGAGTTGCCCTCGACATCGGTGTCGAGCAGGTACAGCGGCGTGCGCCCGGTGTCTGCGCGCCACACGTGGGCGCGGACGCGGTCGCCGGCCAGGTCGACGGCGACCTCGACCCCCGTGTCGGTCAGGCCGAGCGAGCGCGGCGTGAACTCGGCGACGCTCTCCTGCTGCCAGCCCTCCGCGTCCAGCCGCTGGCGGAAGTAGCCCTCGGTGTACAGCAGGCCGATGCCGACGAGCGGCACGCCCAGGTCCGACGCCGCCTTGAGGTGGTCACCGGCGAGCACGCCGAGGCCGCCCGAATACTGCGGCAATGCCTCGCTGATACCGAACTCGGGCGAGAAGTAGGCCACGGTCGACAGCGGCGAGTCGGCGCGAGAGTCGAACCAGGTGGTCGCCGACAGCGCGCCGCGCAGCCGTCGCGACACGGCGCCGAGGTCGTCCACGAGCCCGGTGTCGGCGGCCAACTCGGCCAGGCGGGCCGCGCTCGTCGTGCGCAGCATCTCGGCCGGGTGGGCGAGACCGGCGTGCCAACCCGGCCACAGGCGCGCGAACAGGCGGATCGCCTCGGCATCCCACGACCAGTGCAAGTTCGTCGTCAGCTCCGTCAGCGCGGCGAGGGCGGGCGGGACCGCCGGATGGACTTCGAAGCGGCGAACCGGATGCATGGGGGCGGCAGCGTAGGTCAGTCGGCGCCGATCGGCGAGGGGCCGCGCACCGACGGGTGCCCCGCGTACACGGCGGCGAGCGCGCCGGCGATCGCCGTCCACGAGTACCGCTCGGCGAGCAGCTCGGCGCCGTTGCGGCGCATGTCGTCGGCCAGCGCCTCGTCGGTGAGTACCAGCTCGATGCTCTTCGCCAGTTCGTGGG
>JALZMG010000411.1 GCA_030858325.1 Actinomycetota bacterium
GTCCACGACGCCGCCAGCCACCACCTGGCGTGGCTCGGCGGCGTGTTCGGCGCGCCGACGGTCCCGGTCGGCGTCGACGAGTTCGGCCAGTCCGGCAGCATCGCCGAGCTCTACGGCGAGTTCGGGATGCTCGCCGACCAGCTCGTCAACGCCGCGCTGGTCGCCGTAGCGACAACCGACTGAACCGGACGACTCAACACCAGGCTCGGCGCGGCCTCGAAACCGCGATGCGAGCCCGGCTGCCCCCACGATCCGGCCGAAGCCCGCCGCCTGCTTGCAGGCGGCGGGTTGGCCCGACGGGCGGGCACTGCGCCTCGCCGCGCCGCACAACCTCGAGGGCGTCGCCCACCTGCTGGCCGCCGACTTCGAGTCAGCGTTGGGGATCCCGGTCGACACGACCATCGTCGCGGCCGAGGATCTGCCGGCCGCCGAGCGCCGACTGATCGAGAAGGTGATGCCGCTCGAGTTCGACGTGCTCGTGCACGCGTGGTTCGAGCTGGCCTCCGACGCACCGCCGGCCGTCATGCACCGCGAGTTCTTCCATTCCTCCGGCGCGTTCCGTGCCGGAGGACCCGTGGACGCGTTGGAGGAGATGTTCGGACGTTTCGTCGCGCCGACGGACATCGCCCAGCTGGCCGTCGTCGCCGCCGACTCAGGCCGCGACGAGCTGAGCCGCCTCGAGCGTCTGCTGGATCTGCTCGAGCACGGCCTGGTCGGGCTGCGGCGGCACGTCGGCCGACGGCGAGCGGCGTGTCGCCGACAGCGCCGCGCCGACACGGGTCCCGGCGACCGCCGGGGTATGGCAGCCGGCCATGACCGTCGGGGCGAGGGCGGCGATCCGGTCGACGGTGGCCTGGAACCTGGCGTCGTCGACGAGGCCGAGCCACGGGCTGATGTAGCGGTCGAACGTGTTGATCCCGTCCGCCCAGAAGTCGGCGTCGATCTCGGCGACGTTGCGCACCGGCGTGAGCATCGGCGTGGCGAAGCCGTCGGAGGTCCAGTAGACGCCGGTGGTCGGGTCGTAAAGGCCGCGCGTCGTGGGGGCGTCGAACACCGGTGGCCGGACCGCCAACAGCACGCGGTCGCCGACGTCGAGGCCCTCGCCGTCGCCGACCCAGCGCTGGCGCGTCGGGGGGACGGCCAACGAACTGCCCATGCGCTCGGTCATGAACCAGTTGACGACGAGCGTGGCGTTCGGTGCCGCCTTCATCAACGCGTTCACGTTGCGCGTGTGGTCGACGTCGTCGTGGCTGATGAACACCCAGCGGATGTCGGCCGGCTCGACGATGCTGAACACGTCGGCCAGGAACTGGTCGCGATTGTCGGGCACTCCGGTGTCGACGACGACGGGCTCGGCGCCGCGGATGACCATCGAGTTCAGGGCGATGGAAACCGGCGCCTCGCCTTCGCCGTGGTGGTCGTGGATGAGGAACGTCTCCGGCGCGATCTGGGTCGGCTCGAAGCGGGTCTTGACATGAGCGTGCATCGGTCTCTCCTTGGGACGAAAGGTCGTCGATGCACGATCCGCCTGCCCGCGTGCCGCCGACATCAGGACGGCATGGAGCCGAGATGAATCGACGACGGCGGCGAACGTCAGCGCATCGGCGCCGGCAGCGGGTCGCTGTGGACGACCGTCAGGCGCTGCGTCGGTCGGGTCAGCGCGACGTACAGCGCGCGCAGGCCCAGTTGCTCGTCGGCGACGATGCGCGAGGGCTCGACGACGACCACGCCGTCCAGCTCGAGACCCTTGATCACGCTGACCGGCACGACGGTCACCGGGTCGTCGAGTCCCGAACGCGTCGCCCGGCCGTGGTCGATCCCTGCCGCCGCCAGCGCGTCCGAGATCTCCTCGACGAGCTCGTCGGGCGTCAGCACCGCCACACTCCCCGGCAGCTCCGTCACCATCTTCGCCGTCTCTTCGGCCACCGCCGTCGCCAGGTCGCGACCGTCGTCGACGGCGACGATCGACGGTGCCGCGTCACCCATGCGCACGGCGCGCGGCGAACGCAGTTGCGGCGCCATCACGGCCATCACCCTGTCGGCGAGGCGCATGATCTGGGCGGGGATGCGATAGCCGACGGACAGTCCGACGATGCGCGCCGGCTTGCGGTCCGGCAGGTGGGCGAGGACGTCCTCCCAGCGCTCCGGCGCCAGCGGTCCGGTGGCCTGGGCCAGGTCGCCGACGACGGTGAGCGATCCGTTGAGCGAGCGCCGGGCGGCCATCTTCAGCTGCATCGGCGTCAGGTCCTGCACCTCGTCGACGACGATGTGACCGTAGGTGCGGATCTCGTCGGCCTCGTCCTGCTTGCCGTGCTTGCCCGGGCGGGGACCGAGCGCCTCCCGGGCATCGTCGAGCAGGGCGACATCGGCCGCCGACCACTGCACGTCGCCGACGTGGTCGGCACGCCGGCGGAACAGCGCCGCCACATCAGCGGCGTCGAGCACACCCCGTCCGGCGAGTGCC
>JALZMG010000427.1 GCA_030858325.1 Actinomycetota bacterium
GGGCAGCACGGGGCGGTCGCCGGAGCAGGCGCGAGCACGGCGGCGACCGTCGCCATGACCGCGACAGCCGCCGGCGCGACAGGTGCGCAACGCACGAGCACTCAGCAACCGTACGCCCCGGGCGGAGATCGCCCGACGGGGTCATCCACCGCCGCCCACTACTACGAGCCGGGACCATCGCGCACGGGCTGGTACGCGCTCGCCGCGTTCTTCGCGCTGATCGCGCTCGGGGTCGGCGGGCTGCTGCTGTTCAATGCGCTCTCGGGTGACGACGCCGCCGGCAGCCGCACGCTCGACGACTATGTCGGACAGCCACTCGACGTCGTCACCGCGGCGCTCGACGACCTCGATCTCGTCTACGACTCGCAGCCGGAGGAGAGCACCGTCGTCGCCGAGAACGTCGTCCACCGGACCGACCCCGTCGCCGGCACCGTGGTCGTCGACGATCAGGTGATCACGCTGTTCTTCAACCCCCCACCGGAGTTGCAGGCCGTGCCCAACGTCGCCGGGCAGCCGCTGGAGGAGGCCAAACGGACGCTCGGGGCGGCAGGGTTCCCGCTGGGGACGCAGTCCAACGAGGACGATCCGGAGGTCCCCGAGGGTGCGGTCATCCGTACCGACCCGGCAGGCGGTGAGCAGGTACCGCAGAACACGCCGGTCAACCTCGTCATCTCGGCGGGGCCGACGCAATTGGCGGTGCCCAGCGAGGTGATCGGGATGCGCGAGATCGACGCCCGCAACCTGCTCGGGGGACCGCCCTACGAGTTCGACGTTACGGGTGTCGCCGAGGAGAGCGACACTGTCGCCGCCGGCCTCGTCATCCGCACCCAACCGGCTGTCGGGCAGCTCGTCGACCGCGGCGGCGATGTGACGATCATCGTTTCCGAGGGCACCGCACCGCTGCCGGTGCCCGACGTGCGCGGGCTCACGGAGGCGGCGGCGATCAGTGCCCTCGCCGGCTTCGACGTCGACGTGGAGACGACGCCGCTCGACCCTGGGGACGGCAACGACGGGCTCGTCATCTCCCAGAGCCTGGCGCCTGGGTCGGAGGCACCGGAAGGAACTTCGATCACGATCGAAGTCGGCGACGCCCCCGAACCGACGACGACACTGGCCCCGACGACAACAGCCGCGCCGGCGACGACCACCACTGCCGCCCCGACCACGCTGGCCCCGACCACGCTGGCCCCGACGACCCTGCCTCCGACGACACTCGCCGGCCCCTAGCCGCCGGGGACGGCCGCATCGCCAACGGTTCGCTTCGGCACGCGAGCGAGGAAGTTGCGCAGGAGATCGTGACCGGAGCCGGTGAGGACGCTCTCGGGATGGAACTGCACGCCCTCGACGTCGTGTTCACGGTGACGGATGCCCATGATCGTGCCGTCGACGGTCCAGGCCGTGACCTCCAACTCGGCAGGCAGCGAGTCGGGATCGATGGTCAACGAGTGGTACCGGGTCGCCGTCAACGGCGCCGGGAGGCCGGCGAACACGCCGCCGCCATCGTGCTCGATCGGTGAGGTCTTGCCGTGCACCAGGTCGGCGGCGGCAACGATCGATGCGCCGTAGGCGTGGCCGATCGCCTGGTGACCGAGGCAGACGCCGAGGACCGGGACGCCGCGCGCGGCAAACGCGTGCACGGCCGCACAGATGATGCCGGCGTCCTCCGGGCGACCGGGGCCCGGCGAGAGCAGGACCGCGTCGGGGTCGACGGCGACCGCTTCGTCCACATCGAGCACGTCGCTGCGATGGACGACCGGGTCGGCCCCCAGCTCGCCGAGGTACTGCACGAGGTTGAACACGAAGCTGTCGTAGCTGTCGAGCACGAGCACACGCGGAGCCACGCCGTGAGGGTACGCACGTCGGGTCCGACCGCGGCCGGGGGTTTGGATCAGGCGCCGTAGACTGCGCGGCCGTGGCTCCTCCGAAGCGCAAGTCCGGCGGTCGGGTGACACCGAGCGGAACCCGCCCCGGCGACCGCGTCGCGAGCGCGTCGAAGACGGGCAAGCAGGGCGCCGCGGTGTCGAGTTCGGCGGCCACATCGGCGCGCTCGACGACCGGGGCGGTCGGTGCCTCCGCGCGCTACACGCCGCCCGTACCGCGTTCGGCCATGGAGAGCCCGCCGTGGGTGCCGGTGCTGATGCTCACGCTGTTCGTCGTTGGCGGGCTGGCGATCATGTCCCGCTACCTCATCTGGGACAGCAGCAACATCCCGATGCTCATCGGTCTGGCCTGCATCCTCGGCGGGCTGTATACGGCGACGAAGTGGCGGTAGTTGTCCACAGCTCGTCAACAGCGGAAATGACATCGGTGTCGTTCATCCGCAGGCTGTGCACCAAGCTGTGGATAACTCGGGCGACTGCAGTAAGCGGTGCCGCTACTCCATGATCGGCGCGACGACGATCATCTGCTCCAGACAGTGCGTCGGCGGAGGCGGATCCTCGTCTGGCGCAAGGGTCAACTTCAACTCCACCCCGCAGACATCGCACCGATAGCGCATGTTCACCTTGCGCAGCTCGCCCGCCGGAGGCGGCGGCGGCAACGGCCTGGTCAGCGAGCGCATCATCGACATGCCGATTGTCCACACCAGGCCCGCCACGAACAGCCCGGCGAGCACCCAGACGACGGTCGACGCGGCCGGCACAGCCCCACCCTACCGACGGGTATCCCCACCCAACGGCGGGCCCGCCGCCGCGTCAGGAGCCGGGAGCGGAGGTCGGCAACTTCGACTCCGAGCTGCGGTCCGTCGCTGAAGAGCTCTTCAAGCAGCAAGTGGACGAGTAGCGCGACGGTTTGATCGTCGCGCCCTGCGCGAACTGGGCGCGAGTCGTGCCATTTCGCTCTCCGGGCGCGATCCATGCACATTTTCGACACTGTGCGCGCCCAGTTCGACGTTGAGCAGCGCGTCAGCCGAGGCGTTCGATGATCGTGGCGTTGGCCATGCCACCGCCCTCGCACATCGTCTGCAGGCCGTAGCGGCCGCCGGTGCGTTCGAGTTCGCTGAGCAGCGTCGTCATCAGGCGGGCGCCGGAGCAGCCGAGCGGGTGGCCGATGGCGATGGCCCCGCCGTTGGGGTTGACGCGATCCATGTCGGGACGGAACTCCTTCTCCCACGCCAACACGACCGAGGCGAACGCCTCGTTGATCTCGACGACGTCCATGTCCTCGATCGACAGGCCGGAACGCTCGAGCACCTTTGCCGTGGCCGGGATCGGTGCCGTCAGCATCAATCGGGGGTCGGCGCCGGCGAGCGCGAAGTCGACGAAGCGGGCCCGCGGCGTCAGGCCGAGCTCGCCGGCGCGTTCCTCGCTCATGATCAAGAGGGCTGCGGCACCATCGGTGATCTGCGAAGAGTTCCCAGCCGTGACGCGGCCGCCGTCTTCTTCCGGGCGGAACGACGGCTTCAGCTTGCCGAGTGATTCGGCGGTCGTCTCGCGCAGGCCCTCGTCGACGGTCATCATCGATCCGTCGGCCCCGAGCACGGGCAGGATCTCCCGCTCGAAGCGGCCCTCCCTCGTCGCCGTGGCCGCCCGCTGCTGGCTCTGCGCGCCGTACCCGTCGAGATCGTCGCGCGACAGGTCCCACTTGTCGGCGATCAACTCGGCGGAGATGCCCTGCGGCACCAGCC
>JALZMG010000446.1 GCA_030858325.1 Actinomycetota bacterium
GGAGCGGTGAGCACGGTGCCGGCGGCGGGCGCCACGACCTCGACGGCCGCGGGCGCCACGACCTCGACGGCCGCGGCCGCTCCGGCCACGTCCTCACCAGCGGGCGCGCCGGCAACGGTGGTCCCGGCGGCGCAACCAGGCGCTGATCCTTCACCGTCGGCCGCCACCGCAGCCGAGCCGGACACCGTCGACGCGTTCTCCCACGGCTGGTTCAGCGACGATGCCGCCTTCCTCCAGGTCGCATTGTGGGGGCTGCTCCTCACGCTCGCCGCCGTTAGCGCCTACCTCGTCAGCCGCACCGCCCGCCGCAACTGGGCCGGCGCGCTGGTCGGCATCGTCCCGTTCGTGATGGCGCTGTATTTCTTCTTCCAGAACGTCAATCGGCTGCTCCCCGCCGCCCTGTAGTCGGCGCCTCCGCAGCGTCGCATCACTCCCCGCGGAACGTCGGCTGGCGCTTCTCCATGAACGCGCGACGCCCCTCCGCGGCGTCGACGCTGGCCCAGGCCCGGAGTCGCGCCGCCTCGACCAGGTCATCGACATCCGGTTCGGGCGCCAGGCGCTCCAGCGCCAGCTTGTGGCCGGCGATGGTCAACGGGGCGAGCACGGCGAGCTGGCGGGCCCACTCGACGGCATTGGCCAACGTGCCGAGACGGTGCACGGCGCCGGCCCGGTGCAGCGCCTCGCCGTCGTAGGTTTCGGCGGCCAGCAACATCGCTCGGGCGATCGGCCAGCAGAATTCCTGGCCGAATCGGCGCACGGTCCAGTGATCGACGACGAGTCCGAGTTTTGCCGCGGGAACACCGAAGCGGCTGAGAGGCGTGGCGACGCGCAGGTCGCAGGCGACGGCCAGTTGCGCTCCCGCCCCGAGCGCCGCCCCGTCGATGGCGGCGATCGTCGGGATCGCCAGCGTCGTGAAGCCACGCAACACGACTCCGAGCGCGCGGGCGAACTCGCCGGCTTCGACGCCGGTCAAGTCGGCGCCCGCGCAGAACGCCGGCCGCGCACCGGTGAGTACGAGCGCACGTGCACTCGCCGCCGGCTGCTGTGCAGCGGCCAGGGCGAGCAACGTGGCGTGGTCGACGGCGTTGCGGCGCTCGGGACGGTCCAGCGTGATCACGACGACGCCGGTGCGGGCACCGTCGTCATCCTCATCCCACGACACCCGCACCACGGCGGCGACTGTACCGATGGGTCGAGCCGTACGATCTCCGCCGCATGCCGAACCCGGATCCTGTGCGCGCCCGGCGAGCCCAGATCGCCAGGTGGACGCTGCTCGCCAACCGCATCGGCTACGTCCTTCTGGCGGTGGCCGTCGCCATGTTCTTCGCCGCGCTCATCGTCGGTTTCAACGCGACGATGGCGACCACCGTCGTCGTCACGATGATCGCCGGGTTCGTGCTCCTGGCCCCGTCGATCGTGCTCGGTTATGCCGTCAAGGCCGCCGACCGCGACGACCGTCAGCACGGCTACTGACCCCGAGCCAGCGACGGCGCTCGTCAGGGCACAGACATGGCACAGACATGACACAGACATGACAACTGCGTTGTGGAGGGGCGAATCGGGGAACCTCGGTGGACAACGAACCCGGACCGTGAAAGTCCGTGGCTGGCAGCTGGCGCCGGCCCCAGCCCGCCAGCCACCGTGTGCGCCCGGGGCCACCCTGCCTTTCGGGGGGTACGGGGGGCGGAGCTCCTCGTCTGATTACCCTGCGGAAGCGCTATGTCGACGAACGGGAACAGCCGCCGCCTGAGCGCGACGGCGCGGCGCGAGCAGCTGCTCGACGTGGCCCTGGAGGTGTTCGCCGGGGCGGGTTACCACGGGACGTCGATGAACGACGTGGCCGACGCAGCGGGCGTCACGAAGCCCGTGCTGTACCAACACTTCGAGTCCAAGCGCGAGCTGTACCAGGCCCTGCTCGACGAGGTCGGGGCGCGACTGCTGGCGGCCATCGCCGCGGCCACGTCGGGAACTGCCGACGGCCGCGAGCAGACCGAACTCGGCTTCCGCGCCTACTTCCGCTGGGTCGCCGAGGATCACGACGCGTTCATGTTGCTGTACGGCGGCGGGTCCCGTCGCGACGAGGAGTTCGCCAGGGCCGTCCGCCGCGTCACGGCCGGCGCGGCGACGGCGATCGCTCCGCTGATCGCCGCCGACATCGACGACGAGCACCGCCTGACGCTGGCCCACGCGCTCGTCGGCCTGGCCGAGGGGGCCAGCCGCCGGCTGGTCGAGCGGGGTGAGTCGTTCGACCCCGACGTCCTCGCCGGCCAGATCAGCGACCTCGCTTGGGCCGGCCTCCGGGGCATCGGCCGCCAACCCTGACGGCGGTCCCGCGCCGCC
>JALZMG010000456.1 GCA_030858325.1 Actinomycetota bacterium
AGGCTGCCCATCTCCGGGCTGTTGGTGCGCCCGGCGACGACCAGCCCGGCGGCGCGATAGCGAGCGACCAGCGTCGTGTCGGATGTGTCGACGATCCCGGCGTCCTTCAGCGCCTGGTTGCCGTTCGACAGCGTCTGACCGGCGTAGCTCGTGTACAGGTCCTTGAGCAGGAACGGCACGCCGCGGAACGGGCCCTCCGCCAACGTGCCGGCGGCGACGTCACGGGCGTGGTCGAACCAGCGCATGACGACAGCGTTGAGTGCCGGGTCGAGCTCTTCGATGCGTGTGATCGCCGCCTCCACCAGCTCGGCGGGGGTGACGTCCCCGCTGGCCACCAGCGCGGCCTGGTCCAGAGCGTCCATCCAACGGGTCTCGACGGCGAGCGAAGGCATACTGATCGGTGTAGCACGCGGCGCTACCGTCGCCCGCTGGTGGAGACTCGCGACGCCCCGCCCCGCGAACCGCCGCCGGGCCCGCGCGGCAGGGACGTGCTGCGCGACCGTTCCGTGTCGACGTTTCTCCTCGTCTCGTCGATCTCCTCGGCCGGGATGTTCTTGCAGGCGGCCGCGCTGGCCAAGCAGCTCTACGACATCACAGACAGCGAGTTGGCGCTCGGCCTGCTCGGACTCGTCGAGTTCCTGCCGGCCCTGGTGCTCCTGCCGCTGACCGGCTCGGTCGCCGACCGCTTCGACCGCCGGATCGTCGGCACCGTCGCGCTGGCGATCGAGGTGCTGACGTCGGTGGCCTTCGCCGTGTACGCATCGAGCGAGCCGACGTCCGCCGCCCCGCTGTTCCTGATCGCCGCCGTGTTCGGTACCGCTCGCGCGTTCGCCGCGCCGGCGATCCGCTCGGTGCCGCCACTCATCGCTCCCGACGGCGGCCTGCCGCGCGTCGTCGCCCTCTATGCCGGCACGTGGCAGCTGGCGATGATCGTCGGTCCGGCGAGCAGCGGGTTCCTCTACGACGTCTCACCGGTCGCCCCGTACGTCGTCGCGGCAGTGTGCTTCGCCGTCCCTGCCGCGGCCCTGCCGTTCCTGCGCGTGCGCAGGCGGCAGATGCTGACGCCACCGTCCGAGCGCCCGACGCTGAGCCATGCCATGGAGGGACTGCGCTTCATCCGCAGCCGGCCCGTCCTGCTCGGCGCGATCGCCCTCGACCTGTTCGCCGTGCTCTTCGGCGGCGCGGTTGCGCTCCTGCCGGCCATCGCCGACGACCGGCTGGGTGTCGGCAACGTCGGCTACGGCTGGCTGCGCGCGGCGCCCGGGATCGGCGCCGTCGTGCTCACGCTGGCGCTCGCCGCCCGGCCGATCCGGACCCGCATCGGTCACACGTTGTTCGCCGCAGTCGCCGTGTTCGGCGCGGCCACCGTCGTGTTCGGGCTGACCCGCAGCTACGCCGTCGCATTCGTCGCGCTGGTGGTGCTTGCCGCCGCCGATGCGATCAGCGTCTACATCCGCGCCACCATCGTCCCGCTGGCCACGCCCGACCAGATGCGCGGGCGCGTGATGGCGGTGGAAAACGTGTTCATCGGCGCATCCAACGAGCTCGGTGCGTTCGAGTCCGGTGTCGCCGCCACCCTGGTCGGCGTCGGCCCGGCCGTCGTGCTCGGCGGGGTGTTGACGCTCGGCGTCGTCGGCGTGTGGTGGTTCCTGTTCCCAGCACTGCGCGACATCCACTCGTTCGCCGAGATCGAGGAACCGGCCAGCCACTCCCGCGTGGTCGGCACGGGTTCGTCGACAGATGTGTTTGACTCTCGACGGGCCGGCGATCAGCGACACTGACCGTCGAAAGGAGCGAGCCGATACTCAAAGAGTTCAAGGACTTCATCAACAAGGGAAATGTCGTCCCCATCGCCGTCGGCTTGGTGATGGCGCTGTACTTCCAGAAGATCGTGGACGCCGTGCTGAACGGCGTCATCAACCCCTTGATCGCGGCGATCCTCGGCGAGAACAACTTCACGAACATCGGCTTCGACATCGGCGATCCACCCGGGCCAGGCGCGGGTGCAGGCGGCGGCGACAAGGACGTGTCGATCGGTCTCGTCATCGACGCGGCCATCAGCTTCATCGCCGTTGCCGTCTTCTTGTTCCTCGTCGTCAAGGCCTACAAGAGGTGGAAGCGGGACGAGCCCGAGGCAGGTCCGACCGATAACCAACTGCTGGTCGAGATCCGCGACCTCTTGGCGTCGCAGCAGAACCGCCCCACCTGACCCGCGCGCGTCGCGCGTTCCCGGCATGGCGCGGTCGGAGTGACCG
>JALZMG010000457.1 GCA_030858325.1 Actinomycetota bacterium
AGATCATGAAGGGCCACGGTGTGGCCCGTGACCGGCTGCGCGCGCTCGACGAGCAGTTCGAGCCTCACGCGACGTCCTGGCGACCTGATCTGCTCGGCGGCATCCGGTGTGGACGGACGCCGACAGCTACGTCGAGGTCGCCTACTTCACGAACGAGGAGGAGGCGCGCAAGGGTGAGTCGAAGCCACCGCCGGCCGAGCTCTCTGCGCAGATGGGTGAGTTCCAGTCCGTGATGGCCAACGTCGATTTCGTCGACCTCCGCGACCCCTGGCTGTACTGAGCCGAGCCGGCTCCGCCGGTCCGCCTCACCCGCTCATTGCAGGCGGTAGAAGCGGAAGAAGTCGGCGTCGATGTCGAGCACCTCGGCCCCGCCGAAGCCGGCCTCGACGGCGTAGCGATCGAGCACCGCCGGCCGCATGACCGTTCCGGTCGCCGCCGACGGTTGGTGGGCGCGACCGTCCGGCAGGCAGCACATGAGCGAGAAGCCGTACATCAGCTGCTCGATCGGGTCGGGCAGCCCGGTGAACGCCTCGCCGACCGCCTCGTCCATCACGAGCACGGCGCCATTCGGCCCGGCCAGGCGGCGCATCGTCGACAACACGCCGACGGGATCGGCGAGGTCGTGAATGCACTCGAACGCCGTGACGAGGTCGAACGAGCCGGCACCGGGGACGTCGCCGGGATCGCCGGCGTCGACGATCTGGAACATCACACGGTCCGCAACGCCGGACGCCTCGGCGTTGACGCGCGCCGCTTCGATCGACGGCGCATCGACGTCGAGGCCGATGACCGTGACGGTGGGGTAGGCCAGCGCGATGCCGATCGTCGACCAGCCGAACCCGCAGCCGACGTCCGCGACGCGCGCATTGGAGCGCAGGCGGGCGTCGATGTCGGGAACGGATGGCAGGAACTCCTGCCCGAGGCGGTGCAGGTACAGCGGCCGGTTGGCGGCCGCCTGACCCTCGCGCGCATCGACTCCCTGCTGCTGCCAGCTGACTCCGTTCCCGCTGCGGTAGGCGGCGACGAGATCGTCGAGGCGGCGGCCGAAGGCGGCCGCCATCGACGCGAACGGTCTGGCGAACGCCAGGCTGTCCCGATCGGTGAGCACCTCCTCGTGACCGGGCGGGAAGCGAAAGCGACGTTCGGCCTGGGGAGCGGCGGCGTCATCCACGGCGAGGTAGCCGGACACCGTCTGCTGCTCCAGCCACTCCTGCGCGTATCGGGCGTCGGTCGACGTGTGCGTGGCCAGCTCCGCTGCCGTCGCCGAGCCGAGCTCGGCGAGCGCGTCGTACCAGCCGAGGTGTTCGCCGAGGTAGACGGCTTGGCACTCGGACGCGCCGAGCACGGCGGCGATGATCCGCTCGACGAGTGCGCCGGCGGGATCGTCGGGTGTGGTCGCATTTGTGGCGTCGACCGCGTTCCCGCCGTCCAGCTGCGGGGGATCGTTCGTGGTCGTCATCGGGTCTCCCTCCTCGTGATCCAGGACGAGACGATAGGACGGCTGGGCGACACGCTCAAGGTTGCGCGCGGTCCTTCGTCGAGCCGGGACAGATCCGGCGGCGGGCAATAGGGTGCGGGGATGCCTGCGGCCGATGTGAACGGGATGACCATCGAGTACGACGTGCACGGCGACGACGCGGGGGATCCGTTGTTGCTCGTCATGGGGCTCGGCGGCCAACTCGTCGGCTGGCCGATCGAGTTCGTCGAGCGCCTGGTCGCCAAGGGGTTTCGCGTGATCCGCTTCGACAACCGCGACGTCGGCTTGTCGACGAAGACGGACGCGCCGGTGCCGCACGTCCGGCGGCTGGTCGCCGCCGCCCTCTCCAAGCGCTTCGCCCATTCGCCGTATGTGCTGTCGGACATGGCTGCCGACGCCGCCGGCCTCCTGGATCACCTGGGCTTCGCCAGGGCACACGTCGTCGGCATCTCGATGGGCGGCATGATCAGCCAGACGCTGTGCATCGAGCATCCGGACAAGGTCGCCAGCCTGACGTCGATCATGTCGAACACCGGCGACCGCAAGCACGGCAAGGTCAAGGGCGCGCTGCTCCGCAAGTTGCCGAAGCTGATGGCCCGCAACCCCGACGATGCGGTGGCCAACGGCGTCGAGTTGTTCCGCCTCATCTCCGGTCCACACTTCGACGCCCAGCGCGTCAAGAAGATGCAGCAGGAGGCGTTCGTTCGCGACTACGACCCCGCTGGCCCGGCCCGCCAGCTGATGGCCGTCGCCGCCTCGCCGGACCGCACGTTCGCACTCGGCGGCGTGCGGGCACCGACGCTCGTCGTGCACGGGCTGCTCGATGCGCTCGTGCTGCCGTCCGGGGGGATCGCCACCGCCCGCGCCATCCCCGGGGCGCGGTTGGTGATGTACCCGGATATGGGCCACGACCTGCCGCTGCCGCGCTGGGACGAACTGATCGACGAGATCGTGGAGAACACGCGCCGCGCCGAGCCGGGCGATGCGGCCGGGGACCGCGCGCCCGCGGCGTGACTCGTCCCGCCGACGACGATCGCCCCGGGCTCGTCACGCTCGACGTCGAGGGCGTACTGCTGCCGGAAATCTGGATCGCCGTCGCCGAGCGCACCGGCATCGACGAGTTGGCGCGCACGACACGCGACGAGCCCGACTACGACGCGCTGATGCGCGGCCGGCTGGCGCTGCTCGAGCGCCACGGGTTGACCATGTCGTCGATCGCCGCCGTCATCGCCGGGCTCGGCCCGCTCCACGGTGCGGTCGAGTTCCTCGACGACCTGCGTCGGCGCACGCAGGTGATCCTGCTCTCGGACACGTTCGTCCAGTTCGCCACGCCGCTGATGGCACAGCTGCACTGGCCGACGATCTTCTGCCACGACCTCGACGTCGTCGACGACCGCATCGTCGGCTACCGCTTGCGGCTGGCGGATCAGAAACGCCAGGCGGTGCACGCCTTTCGGGCGCTCGGCTACCGGGTCGTGGCCGCCGGCGACTCCTACAACGACACGTCGATGCTGCTCGCGGCCGACGCCGGATTCCTCTTCCGCGCCCCCGACCGCGTCCGGTGCCAGTTCCCCCAACTCGCCGCATACGACACGTACCCCGGCCTGACTGCCGCCATCGACGCCGCCCTCGCCTGACAACCCAGCCGAGGTTTGCGGCACTGCGGGTTTTCGTGACCCTCTTCCGGTCCGCAAAACCCCCGGGGTGCCCGAAAACCTCGGGTGTGCTACTTGCCGCCCGCCACACGACCTGCGTCAACCGGGGGCGCGGCCGCGGTGTGTGAACGAGCATGATGCTCACGGCGCAGGACGGCACCGTGACCTTCGAGGACTTCTTCCGGGCGGAGTACCCGCGGCTCGTGCCGATGCTGCGCGCACTGACCGGCGACCGTCAGCGCGCCGAGGATGTCGCCCAGGAAGCGCTGTGGAAGGCCCAGCGGGACTGGGAGCGAATCTCACAGTACGAACGGCCGGGAGCGTGGGTCCGGCGCGTGGCGCTGAACGCGTCGGCCAACGTGCGCCGGGGTCAGCGCCGCGAAGCCGCCGCGTTGTCGCGCATTGGCCTCGGGCGCGATGACGGGTGGGACTTCGAGATCGGCGACGACGACCTGTGGCGCCTCGTTCGGGCGCTCCCCGAGCAGCAGCGCTGGGCCGTGGTCTTGCACTACGTGGAGGACCGCACCGTGACGGACATCGCCGAGATCCTCGGGTGCAGCGACGGCACCGTGAAGACGCACCTGTCGCGAGCGCGGACAACGCTGGCTCGCCAGCTGCACGCCCCCCGAACGGAGACCTCCCATGAGTGACCG
>JALZMG010000473.1 GCA_030858325.1 Actinomycetota bacterium
GAAGCGCTACTGGGCCGTCGTCGGCAGCGGCGCCAACAAGGTGGCGGCGGAAGAAGTCCGGATCAAGCTCAGCGAGCTGTGCTACAAGTCCATCGCCTGCGATGTCATCGAGGACAAGAAGCACATCGATCTCTCCTCGGAACCGCTGATCCTGGTCTGCGCCGCAGGGTTGGCGGGGAGCACTGCTGACGACGTCAGCAAGGAAGTGGCCATCTTCCGAGCCCACAAGGCGACGCCGATCGTGGTCGCCGACGACGGCGAGACCCGCTACCCGGCCTCGGCGGTCATCAGCGTTCCTCCGGTCGACCGGTCGCTCGCCTTCGTCCTGTCGGCGATGGCCGGCCACCTGTTCGGCTACGAGGCGGCGCTGGCCATCGACGCCTCAGCCCGCCCGCTGCGCGCGGCGCGCGAGGTCATCGAGCAGGCCGTGGCGACGAAGCGACCGAGCGACGCCGTGCTCGGCGCTGTCCGCAGGGACATCGCCCGCCCCGCCGACGACTTCCTCGACGGGCTGCGCAGCCACCGCTACGACGGCCATCTCGAGGCCAGCAGCGCAGTCAATCTGGTCGGGCTGTTCCGTGACATCGCCGACGACCGACCGGTCGAGGCCTACCAGGCCGCGTCCGGCAAGGTCGGCTCACCGGCCGCGCTGATCGAGGACCTCGTGGGCGCGCTGACGCAGGCGATCGAGGAGCTGACGAGGCCGATCGACGCCATCAAGCACCAGGCGAAGACCGTCACCGTCGGCATCTCCCGCAGCGACGAAGGCGTCATGGACCGCCGTCTCGTCCAGGCCGTGCTCGAGGCCGGCGCCGGGCGCGACGTGCTCAGTTACCGCACGCTCAAGGTGCTTGCCGACCTCGACCCGGCCGTCGCCGAGATCACCGGGTTCACCCGCTACGGGATCGACGGCGACCAGATCATCGTCGTCGACCGTGGCGGCATCTCCGCCAACCTCGTCAGCCGCGTCGATCGCAACCCGACGCTGGCCGGGACGAAGCGTGGCGTGGCCACCCAGCGCGAGGTGGTCGTCGCCCGTGGCCGCCGCGACGGCCGCACCGTGATCCTCGTGCCGGAGGTCAAGGCGAACGTGGCCACGGGCATCACGCTGTTGCAGGTGCGCTTCCACGAACGCCTGGACGCGGCGACGATGCGCAGCGTGCTCGTCGGCTACGACCGCCGCTACGACCGCCTCGTCGACTGGGTCACCGAGACCGAGGGCGGCTTCGACGACCGCCTCCTCGGCGAGTTGCCCGTCGACGGCCTGCTGATCGCCCCGATCTCCGAGAGCGCCGACCACTGGCGGTCATGACCGCCGGCGGGCGACGTCGCCGTCGCCCCATCCGAGGCTTTCGCGCACCCGAAGCTTGCGCGCCCGTACGGGGGGCCCGAAACCCTCCGGTACACGAAACCCTCGGATGGTGTGGGGCCGGCAACTCTCCGGGGCGATGACGTGATCGGGGTCGATGTCGTCGAGATCGAACGGTTTCGGGTGGCGCTGGCGCGCACGCCGACGATGCGCCAGCGCATCTTCACGCCTGGCGAGTTGGCGTACGTCGCGCCCAAGGTCGATCCGGTGCCGTCGCTGGCGGCTCGCTTCGCCGCACGGGAAGCGGTGATGAAAGCGCTCGGCCTCGGTCTCGGGGCGTTCGGGTTCCACGACGTGTGGGTCGAGGTGCTGCCATCTGGCGCGCCGCAGCTCGTCGTCACGGCGCGGGCGGCCGAGCTGGCGGCCGCCCAGAACGTCGGCTCATGGCACGTCTCGCTCAGCCACGACGGCCCCGTGGCCGTAGCCGTCGTCTTGGCGGTGCCCTCGTAGCATCGCCGGCGTGATCCCGATCGTCACGCCGCAGGAGATGGCGGCCGTCGACGCCGCCGCCCCCGAGCCGGTCGAGGCGCTGATCGAACGCGCCGGCGCGGCCGTGGCGTGGGCGGCGCGAAGGATGCTCGGCGGGACGTACGGCCGCACCGTCACGATCGTCGCCGGCAAGGGCAACAACGGCAACGACGGTCGTGCGGCGGCGTCCGTGCTGGCCCGCTGGGGCGTCCACGTCCGTGTCGTCGAGGCGACCGACTGCCCGTCGACGCTGCCGTCGTGCGACCTCGTGATCGACGCCGCCTACGGCACCGGGTTCCGCGGTGAGTGGTGGGCGCCGCGGGTGGGGTCAACTCCGGTGCTCGCCGTCGACATCCCGAGTGGTGTCGACGGAGCGACGGGCACGGCGGGCCGCGGCGTACTCGCCGCCGATCGCACCGTCACGTTCCAGGGGCTCAAGCCCGGCTTGCTGTTCGGCCCGGGCCGTTGGCTGGCCGGCGAGGTCGACGTCGCCGACATCGGACTCGACGTCAGTGCCACGATGGCCCATCTCGTCGGGCATGACGACGTCGCGCAGTGGTGGCGGCCGCGTCCGCCCACGGCGCACAAGTGGTCGCGCGCGGTGAGAATCGTCGCCGGCAGTCGCGGCATGACCGGTTCCGCCCACCTCGCCGCCGCCGCCGCCCAGCGCGCCGGCGCCGGCATGGTCACCCTGTCGTCGCCCGGCATCGATCCTGTCGCCCCGCTCGAAGTCGTCGGCCGTCGCCTGCCGGCGTCCGACTGGGCGACGACCGTCCTCGACGACCTCGACCGCTACCACGCGCTCGTCATCGGCCCCGGACTCGGGCGCGAGGAACACACGGTGGCGCAGGTCCGCAAGGCGGTCCTCGAGGCAGCGGTGCCGGTCGTCGTCGACGGCGACGGGCTCTTCGCGCTGGCGTGGAGCGACGACGGCGCGGCTGCGCTGCTCCGGCGGCGAGACGCGCCGACCGTGCTGACGCCGCACGAGGGCGAGCACGGGCTGCTCACGGGCCGCAAACCCGCTGCCGATCGCATCCTCGCCACCCGCCGCCTTGCTGCCGCCACGCACAGCATCGTGTTGCTGAAGGGGCCGACCACGGTCGTCGCTGCGCCGGATGGCGACGTGCGGGTGGTGACGGCGAGTGACGCCAGGATGGCGACGGCCGGGACGGGCGACGTCCTGTCCGG
>JALZMG010000509.1 GCA_030858325.1 Actinomycetota bacterium
TCGTCGATGCGCTCGGCCGGGCGGGTGCGGCGTCGATCGCGCTCGTCAACCGAACCCGGGCCCGGGCCGAGGGAGCCATTGCGCTGGCCGGGGCGGCGCACGTGGGAGCCGGCGGCGACGTCACCGCCGCCGACGTCGTCGTCAACGCCACCTCCGTCGGCATGGGCACCGACGAGCTGCCGTTCGACCCCTCGCTGCTCCGGCCGGACCAGCTCGTCGCCGATCTCGTCTACCACCCGCTGGAAACGGCGCTGCTGCGCTCCGCCATGATGGCCGGCTGCCGCACCATCGACGGGCTCGCCATGCTCGTGCACCAGGCGGTCCTGCAGCAGCAGCTGTGGACGAGCCTGCGCCCCGACCCGGCCGTCCTGCGCGCCGCCGCCGAAGCCGAGCTCACCCGCCGCGCCGCCCCACGTCAGCGGTGAGCGATGAGCGCGCTCATCGCACCTTCGTTAATGCGGCCGCCGCAAGCTCGGCAGTACCCTCCGCGGCGATGTTGCGCTACCTCACGGCCGGGGAGTCCCATGGGCAGGGTCTCGTCGTCATCGTCGAAGGGCTGCCGGCGGGGCTGGGCGTCACCGTCGAGGACATCCAGGCCGAGCTGGCCAGGCGCCGCCTGGGTTTTGGGCGCGGCCCGCGGCAACGCTTCGAGGTCGACGAGCTGACGCTGGTCGGCGGCGTGCGCCATGGGCGCACGCTGGGCTCGCCGGTGGCGATCGAGATCCGCAACACCGAGTGGTTTCGCAGCGACAAGTGGCACGAGGAGATGTCGCCCGCGCCCGGCGCGACGAAGGAGCCGCTGACGCAGGTACGGCCGGGTCATGCCGACCTGGCCGGCATGCAGAAGTACGGGTTCACCGACGCCCGTGACGTGCTCGAGAGGGCGAGTGCCAGGGAGACCGCGGCACGCGTGGCGGCGGGCGCGCTGGCCAAGCTGCTGCTGGCCCAACTCGGGGTCGAGGTGCTGTCGCACGTCGTGCAGATGGGCGAGGCCCGCGCCGGCGCGGCTCGCCCGACGATGGCCGACCTGACGGACGTCGACGAGTCACCGGTGCGCTGCTTCGACGGCGGCGCCGGCGAGGCGATGGTCGCTGAGATCAAAGCAGCGGCCAAGGACGGCGACTCGCTCGGCGGCGTGGTCGAAGTGCTCGGCTACGGCGTGCCCGTGGGGCTCGGCAGTCACGTCCACTGGGACCGGAAGCTCGACGCGCTGCTGGCCCAGGCCGTGATGAGCATCCAGGCCGTCAAGGGGGTCGAGATCGGCGACGGGTTCGACATCGCCGGCCGCCGGGGGAGCGTCGCCCACGACCCGATCCGTTGGGACGCCGACGCCGGCGACTACCGGCGCGGTTCGACGCTGGCCGGCGGCGTGGAGGGCGGCATGTCGACGGGCGAGCTGATCGTGGTACGCGTGGCGATGAAGCCGCTGGCCACGCTGAACGTCCCGGTGCTGGAGACGGTGGACACGGCGACCAAGGAGCCGGCCGTGTCGTTCAAGGAGCGCACCGACGTGACCGCCGTGCCGGCGATGGGCGTCGTCGCCGAGACGATGGTCGCGCTCGTGCTGGCTGCCGAGGCGCAACGCAAGTTCGGCGGCGACTCCGTCACCGAGTTCGTGACCAACGCGAAGGCCTTCCGCGCCACGCTGCCGTAACTGCGAACGCCAACGTGGGTCGGCGTGCGCGTCGGCCGGGGCGACTGGGCGCGAGTCGTGCCATTCGCCTTTCTGGGCGCGGACCGTGCCGAAAAGGCGTACGAATCGCGCTCAGTTGTCGGTTTGGCACGGTTCGCGCCCAGTTCCAGGCGGCGCGTCACGTACGTCCGGCGCGACGGTCGAGCACCTCGTGCTGCAAGAGCTCTTCGGCCGGGCCACGGCGCGAGAACGCGGCGGACTTGGCAATCCACGCCGGCCGTAGTCTGCGCTTGTGAACCACCCCCGGCCGCAGCGATGACCATCGGTGCGCGCCACCTGGTGCTCGTCGGGTTGATGGGGACGGGCAAGACGACGGTCGGGCGGATGCTCGCCGAACGGTTGCAGCGGCCGCTCGTCGACTCCGATGCGGTCGTCGAGGCGACGACGGGGCGGACGGTGCGGGAGATCTTCGAGACCGACGGCGAGGCGGCGTACCGCGTCCTCGAGACCGATGCACTGCGCAAGGCGCTGGCGCAGCCGGAACCGCTCGTCATCGCCGCTGCCGGTGGCGTCGTGCTGAGCGACGTCAACCGTGCCGCCTTGCGGGAGTCGGCCAGCGTCGTCGTGTGGTTGCGCGCCGAACTGGACGTCATGCTGGCCAGGGCGGTGACCGGCACGCATCGCCCGCTCCTGGACGGGAATCCCGCCGGCACCCTGGCGCAGATGGCCGTCGACCGGCAGCCGCTGTACCAGGACGTCGCCGATGTCGTCGTCGACACGACCGACCGTCCACCGGAGGCCATCGCCGAGGAAATCCTCCGCAGCTGTCCTTCCGATCCGGCCCGATCGGGCCGATCGGAAAGGACAGATCGGGTTCTGCGACGGGTGCGCGTGCCGCTCGGGGAGCGGGGCTACGACGTGGTCGTCGGTCACGGCGCCGTCACCGAGTTGGCGGCGATGCTGCCGCCGACGGCGCGGCGAGCGGCGATCGTCAGCCAAGTCGGCATTCCCTTTGCCGTCGACCTCGCGTTGCCGTCCACGCACGTCGACATCGGTCGCGGCGAGGCGCACAAGACGCTGGCAACCGTCGAACAGCTGACTCGTGCGTTCGCCGCCGCCGGCCTGACGCGCGGCGACGTCGTCATCGCCGTCGGCGGAGGCATGGTCACCGACGTCGCCGGCTTCGCCGCCGCGTCGTGGCACCGCGGGATCTCGGTGATCCACGTCGCCACGACGCTGCTCGGCATGGTCGACGCGGCGATCGGCGGCAAGACCGGCATCAACACCGAGGCCGGCAAGAACCTGGTCGGCGCGTTCCACCCCCCGGCGGGTGTGCTCTGCGATCTCGACGCACT
>JALZMG010000510.1 GCA_030858325.1 Actinomycetota bacterium
GAGTGAGGACGATCCGCTGCTCGGCCCGGCCGCCGAGCGGCCAGTCCGGGCCGAGGTCGCAAGCCAGCTCGGCCCCGCTCGGATCCTCGCCCGCGTCGGTGCGCGTCCACGACTGCGTGAACACCGTCCCGTGGCCGGCGTGCGGGGGGAGCGAGCACGGGAGCCGCCACGACTCGCCGGCGAAGTCGAACTGCGCGTCGCGCACGCGCCCCGCCCACGGCGCCATCGGGAACGAACCCCACGTCATCGGTTCGTCGCCTGAACCTCCCGGCACGAGCAGCTCGACACCGTCGACATCGAGGGATCCGAGTCGACCACCGGCTTCGGCGACGACCGACGCGGTGGCGGGACCGGCGGTGAGACGGATCACGCGCGCGAGCATGCAGTCGTGCGGGCTGTCGTGCAACGGGTCATCGAAGCGGCCGTTGCGGTCGTCGTCGACGGGAGGCGCGACGAGGTCGGCCGCATCGGCGGGGGCCTGTGCGTGCTGCTCGGCGTGACCCACAGCGACGTCACGGCCGACGCCGAGTGGATGGCGGCGAAGCTGTGGCACCTGCGCGTGTTCGACGACGACGCCGGCGTGATGAACCGCGCCGCCGCCGACGTCGGCGCCGAGTTCCTCGTCGTCAGCCAGTTCACGGTGTACGGCGACACGTCCGGCGGCCGGCGCCCGAGCTGGATCGCCGCCGCCCGGCCGGAGGTGGCCGAGCCGCTGGTCGTCGCCGTCAGCGACGCGTTGCGGGCGCTCGGGGCCACGGTCGCCACGGGGCGTTTCCGGACGCAGATGGAGGTGACGCTCGTCAACGACGGCCCGGTCACCGTGATCGTCGAGCGCTGACGGACGACACGGCCGGCGCTCACGGTGCCGCGCAGGGGATCGTTGTCGTCGCCGACGTGGTCGGCGGGGCGGCGGCAGCGTTGGTCGTCGTCGAGGTGGCGGTCCCCGCCGCGCGGCGCCTCCCCATCCCGTCCATCCTAGAACTGCGTCGGCGAGCCCTCCTCGGCGTTTGCCCGACGCCGGCGGCCGGCCACAGGTATCGCCATGGAGGCGGCGAGGACGACGGCCGCAGCGATGATCGCGACTGCGTCGCCGAGGCGCGAGTACCAGGTCCGCCCGTCGCGCAGCTCGACGCGGCGGCGGATCACGGCCTGCTCGCTGACGGCGGTCCTGTCGAGCAGGCGACCATCGGGCGCGACGAACGCCGAGAACCCGGTCGGCGCGGCCTGGACGACCCACCGCCCCGTCTCGATCGCCCGCAGCCGGCTGGAGGCCACCTGCTGGGTTTGCACGATCGTGCCCGTGTAGCTGGCCCCGTTCGTCGGGTTGACGATCACCTCGGCGCCGTAGCCGATGCCCTCGCGGGCACGTCCTCCGAAAAACACCTCCCACGAGATGACCACGCCGAGGCGGGTGCCGTCCGGCAGGTCGAGCACGGCGGGTTCCGTGCCGGCGATGGCGTTCGTCGGCACCTGGTCGACCGGCGCGCCGAGCGCTTCGAGCAGGCCGCGCATCGGCACGTACTCGCCGAAGGGCACCCGTCGCACCTTGTCGTAGCGGCTCGTGACCTCGCCGTCGGGCGTGACGACGACCTGCGCGTTCGTCACCCGCCCCGGCTGCCCGGGAACGTCCTCGGTGACCCCGACGGCGAACGGCACCCCCAGCCGAGCTGCTTCGGCTGCTACGGCGGCGAGCTGCTCGCTGCTGGCGAAATCGGTCGTGTCGATGACGTTCTCCGGCCACAACACGAGATCGAGGTCCGCCGACGGCGCGATCTTCGCCGTCGCCTCGAGGTGGCGCCCGGTGACGACGCGCGTCGGCACATCGATCGCCCGCGTCCCCTGCTCGCCGCCACCCTGCACGGCGGCGATGTCGAGGAACCGGCCGGTGCCGTTGCCGCGCGGCGCAGCGAAGGACAGGGCAAGAACCCCGAGTGCCACGGCCAGCGCACCGGCGACGACGGGGTCCGGGCGGCGGGGAGACCGGGCGATCACGGTGACGGCGACGCCGATCTGCAACACGACCCACGTGATGAGGATGACGCCACCGATCCGGGCGAGCCCGCCGAGCGGACCGGCGACCTGGGAGATGCCGAGCGTCGCCAGCGGCGCGCCACCGAAGGGGAACGAGCAACGCAACGCCTCGACCAACGTGTGCGCGGCCGGCCGGCCGAGCACCTGCCAGCGGCCGCGCGCGACGGCGAGTTCGGCGACGCCGTGCCAGAGCGCGTACAGCACGCTGGCGGCGACATAACCGGGGGCGGTCAGCTGCCACATCCAGCCCATGCCCATGGCCAGCCACCCGAACGCGAACGCCGCGCCGATGGCCACACGGTGGC
>JALZMG010000516.1 GCA_030858325.1 Actinomycetota bacterium
CGGCAGATCGTCCGGCCGTGCGCCGTCGGGCCGTGCTCGCACTGGCCCCGTTCGTGGGGCCGGATCACCCGAGGGCCGGTGACGTGACCGCGGCGCTGGCGCAGGCGCTGACGGACCGTGACTGGCAGGTGCGCCAGGCGGCCGAGGACGTCACGCCGGCCGCCGGCGGCGGCCGGTAGCGTCGCCTGCCCGTGAGTGCCGCCATCGACATCGCCACCACCGTCGACGACGAGCTCGTCGATGCGTTCGTCACGCTGATCCCCCAGCTCTCCTCGTCGTCCCCGCCGCCGGATCGACAGCTGCTCGAGGCGATCGTCGCCGACGCCGACTCGGCGCTGCTCGTCGCCCGGATCGACGGGCAGATCATCGGCGTCCTGACGCTGGCGACGTACCGCATCCCGACCGGTCGCAAAGCGTGGATCGAAGATGTCGTCGTCGACGAGTCCGCCCGCGGCCGCGGTGTCGGGGAAGCCCTCAGCCGCGCCGCCGTCGACGAGGCTCGCCGGCGCGGCGCCAAGGACGTCAGCCTGACCAGCCGCCCATCGCGCCAGGCCGCTAACCGGCTCTACCAGCGCATCGGGTTCGAGGCTCGGGAGACGAACGTCTACAGACTGGAGCTCGAATAGGCGCGACGCTGGGCGTTCATCGCTCAGAGCAGGGCTGAAAAACAGGGTCCCACTGGTCGGTGATGTGCGGGTCTCTTCGGTCGCCGGACGGCGTGACGACCGCTTCCAATCGCCCGCTTCCAGCGCGAGGTCATGGAGCGCTGGGCGACCCTCCGCTACGGCAAGAACGGCCACCGCTGGCTCGACTGGCTGACCGATCTCGACCGCTCCGGCGTCACCATCGATCGCCCGGCGCTGAATATGGCGCGCGACCTCGCCGTCGCCGAACGCGCGTCGACGTCGTCGACGACATGACGCGCTACTCGCGGTCGGTGCCGGAGGGACTGTCCGCGCTCGAACGGCTTGCCGCTGATGACGTGCGCGTGCTCTCGGCATCGGAAGACCTCGACGCGACGACATCCGAGGGCGAGCTGAGTCTCACGATGCTCCTCGCCATGTCGCAGTACCAGGTGCGCCGCATCGGGGCGTCGTGGCGCAACGTCATCGAGCGCAACAAGCGCGACGGCTGGTCTGTCGACCATCGCCTCCGGCGTCGACACGGACCGCCTCGACCTGTGGCCCGTCAGCTGGCGCTGAACGAAGCGGCCGGCGACGACGCGCTCACGGCCGGTGATCGGGTCATCATCGAGACCATCCGCGTCCGTAGCGGCCAGGCGTAGCGAGGACGCGGGACGAGCCAACGGTTGAAGTCCCTGTCTTGCACGTCGCAATCAGCCCGATCGGGCTGGTTGCGATGTGCAGAACGGGGCACCGGGTGAGCAAGGATGGCGTATGCGGCGTCGGGGTTCGACGGGGGGTCGTGGGCGCCTCGGCGCAGTCGTCGACGTGATGCGCCAGCGCGACCTGCGTCGGCTCCAGCTCGGCTGGGCGGCGTTCTTCCTCGTCGATGGCATCTCGACGGTGGCCCTCGCCGTGTGGGCGTTCGGCCGGGGAGGCGGCTCGGCCGTCGGCTTCGTCGGGCTTGCTCGGCTGCTGCCCGGCGCGATGGCACTGCCCGTCGGGGCGTGGGCAGCCGACCGGTTCGCCCGCCGGAGCGTCGTGACCTCGGTGTTCGCGGCCACGGCTGCCACACAGGGAGCGATCGCCGTCGCATTGGCCGCAGACGCGCCGTCCATCGTCATCTATGTCCTCGTCGCCGCCAGCAGCATCGCAGTGACGCCATACCGCTCGGCACAACTCGCTCTTACGCCCCTCGTCGCGAGGTCGGCGGAGGAGCTCGTCGCGATGAACGTGACCGCGGGAACGATCGAAGGTCTGGCCACCTTTGTGGGACCTGCTCTTGCGGCCCTCCTGTTGATCGCCGCGGAGCCCCCGTTCGTCACCGCGGTCGCGGCCGCGGCGGGGCTGGCGGGACTGCTTGCGGTCGTTCGCATCCGCGTCGACGTCGACCCTTCCAAGGCCGTCCGCCAGGACCGCGACCGACCGCTGCGGGGATTGACCGGCGGGTTCGCTGAGCTGCGCAGGAACTCGCACCTGGCCGTGCTCGTGGCCTGCTTCGTCGCTCAGCTCGTCGTCAGGGGTTTCCTCACCGTGTTGCTGGTGTTGGTCTCGTTCGACCTCGTCGATCTCGGCAGCAGCGGGGTGGGTTGGCTGGCGGCGACGATGGGTATCGGCGGGATCGCCGGAGGGATCTACGCGATCGCGCTGACCGGCCGCCGGCGGCTCGCGCGCCCGTTCACGATTGCGATCGTGATGTGGGGGTTGCCCATCGCCGTGGTCGGAATCCTCCCGGACATCGTGATCGTGCTCGTCGCGCTGTTCACGATCGGGTCCGCCAATGCGATCCTCGACGTCTCCGGATTCACGCTGATCCAGCGTCTCGGCTCGGACCGCAACCTGGGGCGGGTGTTCGGCGTGTTGTTCACCGTCGGAATCGCCCTTGGCGGGCTGGGCTCCCTCGCCGCGCCGGTGCTCGTGTCGGGGCTCGGCCTGCGACCCGTGCTGATCCTGGTGGGCATGGTGTTGCCGACGTTGGCAGTCGCTCTCCTTCCCCGATTGCGCGCCATCGACCGGCACTCGGAACCGGCGTCAGAGCTGGTCTCGCTGTTTTCCGGGATCGCGCTCCTCGCACCGCTGCCACCAACAGCGCTGGAGAAGATCGCCGCGAGGTGCTCGACGGCCGAGGTGCCGATGGGATCGGTGATCGTCGCCGAGGGCGACCACGGCGACCGTTTCTACGGGATCGTCGAGGGACGCGTCGAGGTCGCCCGAGGTGGCGTCCTGCAGGCCACACTCGGTCCCGGCGACCACTTCGGCGAGATCGCGTTGCTGCGCCAGACCACTCGCACGGCCACCGTGGTCGCCGTCTCCGACGTCCGCGTGGCAACGCTCGGCACCGCCGACTTCCTCGATGCGCTCGTCAGCTGCGACGCGGCGTACGGGATCGCCTGGCGAGGAACCGAGGAGATGTTGTCCCGGCCGTCGGGAGCCGGCTGATCGCAGTGGTCAGGTGCCGACGGAGGCCGCGAGGTGCTCGCCGGTGAGGGTGCCGCGGCCGCCGTCTGGAGCGCGCGAGACTCACGTGACCGGCGACCGCCGGCTCGACGACGGGAGTCCCGATGATCATCACCGACGGCAGGCTCGGCGGGCTGCGCGCCGAAGACTTCGCTGACGGCACAGGCTGGACCCCGAAGCCCGAGGGGCTGTGTCGCGGCGAGGTCTGCGTGCCGGCACCTGGCGTTCTGCGCAACGACGGGACCGTCGATGTCGTCGCCGCCGCCGGCCGCCTGGGCATGCCCGTGCTCCATGACGACGAGCACGCGGTCACCGTCATCGGTCCGGCCACGGCGACCGGCCACACGCTGAGCACGGCGGCCGCCGCCGACCCGGAGCTGATCGACCGTGACCGCCGGCCGTTCCGGCTGTCGTCCCTGCACGGGCGCAAGGTGCTGCTCGTCGCGTGGGCCAGCTATTGAGGCTGCCGCACCAGCTTGCCCGGGTGGCAGGCACTGCACGCCGAGTTGGAGCCGGCCGGCCTCACCGTCGTCACGGTCGCCCTCGACGTGGAACCGGCGCACACCGACAAGTGGATCGACGCCGCCGCACCGACACATCCCAGCCTGATCGACACCCGGCACATCACCGGCGAGCTGTTCGGTTTCAACAACATCCCGATGGCGGTGTGGATCGACGAGTCCGGGACGATCGTCCGCAATGCCGAGACCGCCTCGATCGAGCGAAGCCCTCTGCGGGACATGGACATCCCCGACGGCCTCCCGGAGCGCCTGACGAAGATGTTCGTCGAGGTGAAGAAGATCCCCGACGACGCCGACGGCTACCGGGCGGCGATCCTCGACTGGGTGGCGCGCGGCGTCGAGTCCGAGTTCGCGCTCACGCCCGAAGAGGTGATCGAGCGCTCCCGGCCGCGAGGTGCCACCGAGGCCGAGGCGGCCGCCTGCTTCGAACTCGGTCAACACCTGCGCAGGGCCGTCGGTGACGACGCCGCGGTGAGGTGGTGGCGCCGCGCCCACGAACTCGATCCGAGCAACTGGACGTACAAGCGTCAGGCCTGGACGCTGGTGACCACGCCGGAGGGGGCGACGGAGAACGACCTCATACAGGGCCCCAACGACGTCTACGCCGGCAACTGGCTCGACGACGTCCTCGCCGCCGGTGGCGGGGAAACATACGCGACGCGTCCAGTGCTGTGACGGGCGGGAACGGCCCCTCCGGCCGGAACGGCTCCCCGGAGCGGCGCCGGCCGGAGGGGTAGCCTGCGGGCGATGGAGCACGTGCGCTGGCTGTCGGAGCCGACGTTGCGCACACCGACGCTGATCTCCGCGTTCACGGGATGGAACGACGCTGGCGACGCGGCGTCGTCCGCGCTGCGCGCGTTCGTCGAGGAGTGGGGGGCCACGGCCGTCGCCGAGATCGACCCCGAGCCGTTCACCGACTTCGCCACCGTCCGGCCACACGTGCGCCTCGACGACGGCCGGCGCAAGATCGTCTGGCCGACCGTCGGTGTCTGGTCGGCGTCGACCCCCGGCGGCGACGTGCTGCTTGTGCTCGGACCGGAACCGGCACTGCGGTGGAAGCTCTTCTGCCGCCAGTTCACAGCCCTCGCCGACCAGCTCGCCGTGGCGTTGTCGATCAACCTCGGCGCGCTGCTCGCCGACGTCCCGCACACCCGCTCGGTGCAGGTGATCGGCACGGCCACCGATCGCGAGCTGATCGAGCGGTTCGGCCTCCAGCAGTCGCGGTACGAGGGACCGACCGGGATCGTCGGCGTGCTCAGCGACGCGCTCAGCCGTGCCGGTGTCTCCTCGGTCTCGTTGTGGGCAGCCGTGCCCGGGTACGCGGCCCAGGTGCCGTCGCCCAGGGCGGCGCTCGCGCTGGTGCGGCGAGCAGCGGCGATCATCGGCACGCCGGCGCCGGACGGCGAGCTCGGCGGGGCGCTGACCGAGTACGACGCCCGCGTCGCCGCACTCATCGCCGACAACGACGATCTCGTGGACTACGTCACCCGGCTGGAAGGCGTGGTCGACGACTCCGGCGATTCCGACGACCCCGACGGCGCAGGCGGCGAAGCCACGCCGATCGAGCACAACCTGCCGAGCGCGGCCGACGTCGATCCCGGCCAACTCGTCGCCGAGGTCGAACGCTTCCTCCGCGACCGCGACCCCGGCACCTGACACAGCGAACTGGGCGCGACGTTCTCAAACGACGATCTGGGCGCGGACGTTCCCAGATTCGAGAACCTTCGCGCCCAGGTAGCGAAAGACGGCCGCAGCCCCCAGTCAGCTGCGCCAGACCGGGGTGCGGACCGGGTCGAATGTCGTCGGCGACTCGTCGCCGTTGATCGCCGCGAAGGCCATCGGCGCCCACCAGCTGGCGCCGGCGGTGCGTTCGGGCAGGGAGTCCTCGGCGAACCATCCGACGTCGGCACACTCCAGCGGATGGCTGGTCAGTTCCCCGCCGACGGCGCGGCAGTGGAAGACGAGCATGTACATCCCGAAACGGGAGAAACCCATGCGTTGCCCGTCGACGACGGCGAGCAGGCGCTGCGGCGCGCACTCGATCCCCGTCTCCTCGAAGACCTCCTTCACCGCCACCTCGGCCGGCGAGTAGCCGACGTCGGCCCACCCCGTGGGGTACAGCCAGATCCCGGAGTCGGCGCGCTGCACGAGCAGGATCTCGCCGTCGCCGTTGCCGACGACTGCGCCGATCGCCACCTTCGGCGTGACATACCCCGGAACGCCGACGCCGACGGACTCCATCCACTCCTGCACGAAGTGGGCCCGCTCACGCTCGGTCTCCGCGGCCTCGATGTCGGCGATGGCCTCGATCGCCTCGTTGGCCGCAGCCTTGATGTCGCCGGCGACGTGGAGGATCTCCTCGAAGCGCTCCCGCTCGTACAGGCTCTCGGTGAATCCCAGGCCGGTGCGGGCGATGGCCGCCAGCGTCTCGCTCCAGCGCACGAGATCCCGCGTGAACGACGTCGGCCCCTGTCCAGCCTCGCCGTCGACGGGCCCGTCGCTCATGACGCTCAACCTACTGGTGCCGTCCCGACCCCTCCGGCCCGAGTGTTTCGTGCCGGCCGAGTGTTTCGTGCAGGGC
>JALZMG010000526.1 GCA_030858325.1 Actinomycetota bacterium
GACAGGACCAGTGCGCCGGGGCCAGGCCGGGCCTGGAAGTCGGCGACCATCCGGTCCCGAGCGCCACGGCTGAGGCTGCCGTCGTAGCAGGAGATCGGCGCTCCGGTCACGTCCGTCAGGTGCTCGGCGAGCTTGCGTCCCCATTGGGCGAAGTGCGTGAACACCAGGATCTTCTCGCCGGCGGCGAACACCGAACCGATGATCTCCTCCAGCCGAGCCAGCTTGCCCGAGCGCCCGGCGAGTGGTCGCCCGTCGTCCTGGTACGCAGCCGGGTGGTTGCAGACCTGCTTGAGCGCGGTGATGGCGGCGAGGATCGCCCCCTGGCGGTGCTCGGCCTCGGGATCCTCGGTCGTCGCCACGAGTTGATCGATGATCGCCCGGTACAGGCCGATCTGCTCGGCGGACATCGTGCAGTGATCGAGCTCGTCGATGCGGTCGGGCAGCTCGGCGGCGACTTCCGGCTCGGACTTCGTGCGCCGGAACACGAGGATGCCGTTGAGCGCGCGCAGGGCCGCCTCGCCCTCGCCTTGCAGCTGGGCGATGAACGCCGGCCGCGGCCCGACGAGTCCGGGGTTCGTGAAGTCGAGGATCGACCACAGGTCCCCGAGCCCGTTCTCCACGGGAGTTCCCGTGAGCGCGAAACGGTTCCCGGCGCCGATGCGCCGCAGCACCTGCGCCGTCTCGCTGGCGGGGTTCTTGATGGCCTGCGCCTCGTCGAGCACGAGCGTGCTCCACGCACGTTCGGCGATGGCGTCGACATCGCGCACGGCCGTCCCGTACGTCGTGATGACGACATCGGCGCCGGTGACCTCGCGGTCGAACTCACTCGACGTGGCCCGTGACGCGCCGTGGTGCACGATCACGCGCAGCCCGGGCGTGAACCGCGCCGCCTCGGCCGCCCAGTTGCCGACGACGGCCGGCGGGGCGATGACGAGAGCCGGCCCCGCGCCCTCGAGCTTGGCGCCGGCGAGATGGGCGAGCATGGTCGGTGTCTTGCCGAGACCCATGTCGAGCGCAAGGCAGCCGCCGAGCTCGGTGGCCCGCAGGAATCCCAGCCAGGCCAGCGCCTGGGCCTGATAGCTGCGCAGCTCGCCGGTGAACCCGGCGGGTTCGGTGACGGGCTCGGTCGAGGTCGCCTCGGCCGCGCGCAGCAGATCGGTCGCCCACCCGTCGCCGTCGATGGCCATCCCGCCGGCGAGCGTCGTGCCGTCGACGCCGATGCTGTAGCGGAGGATCTCGGCCCCGGTGAGCTTCGTCTTGCCGTCGCGTTCGGCCAGCGCTGCGGCGGCCTCTTTGAGGTCGACCGTGTCCAGCTCGACCCAGCGGCCGCGTGACTGCACGAGCGGCCGGGCCTCGGCCGCCAGCCTGGTGATGTCGGCCGCCGTCAGCTCGACGTCGCCGAACAGCACCGACCAGCGGACGTCGCTGAGCTGGTTGGCGCCGACGACGGCGTCGGCCGTACTGCGCTCAGCGAACAGGCGCAGCGTCGGCTTCGGCTTGCGCCGCGACAGCGCGGGGGCGCGCACGGTGAACCCCGCCGCCTCCAGCGAGGCGCCGGTGACGGTCATCAGTTCCCAGGCCTCGTTTTGGCTCATGACGACCCGGCCGCGGCGCAGGTTGCCCGGCCGGCGCAGCGCCGGCAGGACGCGCTCGAGGCGGGCCAGTTCGTCCATCAGCACCTTCGGCTCGGTTGTCTGGCCGATGGCCTCCTCGATCGGCAGCACGGCGCCGCTGCTCGCCGGGCCGAGGATCGACAGCAGCCATGCGTCGCCACGGTCGGGTGGATCGAGCTGGACGACGAGGCGCGGCCGGCCCAGGCGCGTCACGGGTCGGGCCCAGCGTTCGAGCCGCCCGGTGACCTCGTTGGCGAGGTCGCCGGGGGCGCGCATCGTCGAGCCGTCCAGCCGCGCGGCGACGGCCTCGGTGATCGCCGCCGGGGTGCCGATATACGGCGGTGGGGCCGGTAGCTCGACGCGGCCGGCGGCGTCACGGACGATGGCGTCGACGACGGCGCCGAGCGCAGCGAGCGTGACGGCGCGCGGATCGGCCGGCGTGACGGCGGCGATGGGGCCCGGCATCGTGGTGACGAGTCGGTCGATCTCGTCGTTGTCGAGCAGCGCCGGCGACCAGCGCACGGCGAACTCCGTCGGCCCGGTCTCGCGCCGTTTGCGACGCAGCGTCGGCACGACGGCACCTT
>JALZMG010000019.1 GCA_030858325.1 Actinomycetota bacterium
GGCGGCCGCCGGCGCGGCGGCGGCGATCGACGCGGGACGGTGCTCCCAGCTGTCCGGCAGGTACGACAGGAGCAGGCGGGCGGCGGCGATCACCTCCCAGTCCGAGGCGAACACCTCGTCGCCACAGCCGGACGTGGTGGCGTGCATCGTCGCCCCGCCCATCTCCTCCAGCGTCGTGGCTTCGCCGGTCACCTTCTCGGCCACGCGCGGCGAGGCCAGGTACATCGAGGCGTTGCCGTCGACCATGCCGACCCAGTCGGTGAACGCCGGCATGTACGCGCCGCCGGCGGCCGACGGTCCGAGCAGGCAACACAGCTGTGGCACGCGGCCGGACAGCGCGATCTGGAGGTGGAAGATGCGCGAGGCGCCGCGGCGGCCGGGGAAGAAGCCCATCTGGTCGTCGAGCCGCCCACCGGCTGAGTCGACGAGGTAGACGACGGGCAGCAGGTCGCGGTCGGCGCGCTCGAGGATGCGGATCTGCTTCTCGCACGTCAGCTCGCCCCACGAGCCGGCCTTGACGGAGAAGTCGTGGGCGATGACGGCGACCGGCCGGCCGTCGATGCGCCCGACGCCGGTCAGCACGCCGTCCGCCGGCAGCTCACCGTGGCTGGCGTTGGCCAGCAGCCCGTCTTCGACCCAGCTACCGGGGTCGAGCAACACGGCCAGGCGTTCGCGTGCCGGCAGCTTCTCCGGCCACCGGCGCGGATCGCCACCGGCGAGCGCGGCCGTTGCCGCCTCCCGCACGTCGCTGATCGCCGTCACCGGATCAGGTCCTTGGCCAGCACCTCGAGCTGGATCTCGTCGGTGCCGCCACCGATGCGCAGGATGCGCACATCGCGGTAGTGCCTGGCGACGGGCGTCTCCTCCAGGTAGCCGCTCCCCCCGAAGATCTGCAGCGCGTCGTCGACGATGCGGTTGGCGGCGATGGCTGCGTGGTACTTGGCGATGGCCACCGAGCGGGCCGCGTCAGGATGCCCCTGCTCCAGCCGCACCGCCGACTGGTACGTCAGCAGGCGGGCGGCCTCCAGCTCGACGGTCATCGTCGCCAGGCGGTGGCGGATCGTCTGCATCGCCAGCAGCGGTGCGCCGAACACCTCCCGCTGGCGGGCGTACTCCGTGGCCGCTTCGGTGCACTCGGCGGCGTGGCCGATGCCCATCGCCGCCAGCACGACGCGCTCCAGTTGGAAGCGCTCCATGATCTGGTGGAAGCCGCGGCCCTCGGCGCCGAGCACGGCGTCGGCGCCGACCGCGCAGCCGTCGAGCACGACCTCGCGCGTGTCGGACCCGTGCCAGCCCATCTTGCGCAGCGGCTCGCCGACGGCGAGGCCCGGCGTGTCCGCCTCGACGAGGAACGTCGTGATGCCGCCGTGGCCCTCGCCGCCTGTGCGCGCGGCGATGACGAAGATGTCGGCGAGGCCGGCGTTGGTGATGAACATCTTCGTCCCGGACAGCGCGTAGCCGTCGCCGGTGCGTTCGGCGCGGCACGTGATGCCGGCCACGTTGGAGCCGACGCCGGGTTCGGTGACGGCGATGGCGGCGATGCTCGATCCGGCGGCGAGAGCAGGGAGGTAGCGGGCGCGCTGGGCCGGAGTGCCGTAGGCGGCGATATGCGGCCCGGCCATGTAGCCGCTGACGAGCGCGGACACGGCGAGCCCGCCGCTGGCGCGGGCCATCTCCTCGGCGAACAGCGTGATCGCCAGCGCGTCGCCGGGGCTGCCACCGTCGTCCTCGTCGACGGCCAGGCCGAGCAGACCGGCGGCGCCCCATGCCGCCCACAGCGCATCGGGTGGGCGGCCGGCACGCTCGGCCTCGTCGACGACCGGGCGCACCTCACGATCGACGAAGTTGCGCACCACACGCTGGAACTCGGCGTGGTCGTCGTCCAGTTCCCACGCCGCCATCTGCGTCGTGTCCGTGGTGACGGTCGTCATCGGCCGACCTCGGTCGCCTGGCGGCGTAGTTCGGCGCGCTGGATCTTGCCCGTCGTCGTCATCGGCAGCTCCTCGACATACGTGATGCGGCGAGGGTATTGGTAGAACGCGAGGCGGTGCTTGACATGGTCCTGCAGCGCCACCGTCAGCATGTCGTCGGCGGTGACGCCGGCTGCGGGCACGACGTAAGCCGCCACCGCCTCGCCGCGCAGGTCGTCGGGAACGCCGATGACGGCCGCCATCAACACGTCGGGGTGGGCGATCAGGCAGTCCTCGATCTCCCCCGGTCCGATGCGGTAGCCGCCGGAACTGATGATGTCGTCGGCCCGCCCGGCGAAGAAGAGGTAGCCGTCGGCGTCCTGGCGGGCGTGGTCGCCAGTGTGCAGCCAGCCGTCGGCCGTCTTTTCTGCGGTGCGCTCGGGCTCGTTCCAGTACTCGACGAACGCACCGGGATGCGGCAGGCGCAAGGCGATCTCACCCTCCTCGCCGGCGGCGACGGCGTTGCCGTCACGGTCGAGGAGGGCAAGGTCGAAGCCGGGGTACGGCCGGCCCATCGAGCCGGGTCGCACGTCGGTGTGCCCGGCGCCGTTGCCGACCAGCAGGTTGGCCTCGGTCTGGCCGTAGAACTCCTTGATCGTCACGCCGAGGTGGTCCTCGGCCCAGGCGAGGATCGACTCGCCGAGCGGCTCGCCGCCGGAGGCGACCGAGCGCAGGTGCACGGCAGGCGGCGGTGATCCGGCGCGGCGCATCTGCTTCAGCGCCGTCGGCGGGAGGAAGCAGTTGCGCACGCCGTGGCGGGCCATCAGCTCGTACGCCCACGGCGGGTCGAACTTGCGCCGGCTGGCGACGACGGGGCGTCCGCACAGCCACGACACGAGCAGCGTGTCAAACAGCCCGCCGGCCCAGGCCCAGTCGGCCGGCGTCCAGAACACGTCGCCCGGCCGGGGGAAGCCGTCGTGGGAGATGCGCAGGCCGGGCATCTGCGCCAGCAGCACCTGGTGTCGATGCAGCACGCCCTTCGGCGGGCCGGTCGTGCCGGACGTGTAGATCAGAAGCGCCGGGTCGGTCGCCGCAGTGTCGGCGGGATTCGTTGCCGGCGCAGCGGCATCGAGGCGGGCGCGCAGATCGGCGCCGGCGACGAGGACGTGATCGAGGTCGAGGTCGGGGAGGCGCTCGATCGCACCGGCCAGGCGCGACCATCCCTCCGGAGAGATGACGAGCACCTGCGCCCCCGAGTGGGCGAGGCGGTAGACCATCGCGTCGGGGCCGAACTGCGTCGACAGCGGGACGACGACGGCGCCGGCCTTGTAGCCACCGAGGTGGGCGACGGCGACGTCGACGCCTTGCGGGGCCATCACGGCAACGCGGTCGCCGGGCTCGACGCCGAGGTCACGGAGCAGGGTGACGAACCGGTTCGAGCGCTCGGCGACTTGGCCGAACGTGAGGCGCGTCACGTCTGCGCCGTCGCGGTTGCCGTCGCCGTCGCCGTCGTCGACGATCAGCGCCAGATCGGCGGGCGGCTGGTCGTCGGCGCAGGCCGTGCCGATGTTGAAGCGCTCGGGGATCACCCAACGGAAGTCGTCGCTCGGCGCGTCGATGTCCTGCCACAGGTGCTCCGTCGCCGGCATCGTCATCCGTCACCCTCGGCGGCGCTGGCGACGAGTGCCTTCAACTCGGACACCATCAGCGCCTCGCCGCGCTGGTTGTGCACGTCGAAGCGGTACGTCACGATCGCCTCGCCGTCGGGGCGGGGCGCGACGGCCAGCACCTCCGTCTCGACGTGGATCGTGTCCCCGATGAAGGTCGGGGCGACGAAGCGCAGCCGGTCGAGGCCGTAGAACGCCTGCATCGCCGGCGGCCAGAACTCGACCAGCCCGAGCGCCACCGACAGCACCAGCGCGCCGTGGGCGATCCGCTGCCCGAAGCGCCGGTCGGCGGCGGCGTACTCGGCATCGGTGTGGATCGGGTGCCAGTCGCCGCTGAACGTGGCGAAGCCCGTCAGGTCGGCCTCCGTGATCGTGCGCGCCCGCGACACGGACGTGTCGCCGACCGCGATTTCCTCGACATAGGTGGTGATCATCGACCGCGCCCCACGACTCGACGCTATTCCGTGGGTGGCTCCCGGCCAGAACGGGCCGGGCCGTTCACGGTGGCTTCCCTGCGTCCCTCGTTGTGCGGTCATCGCCGTGGCCGTCACGGCGACATCGACCAGCAGCTCGCCGAGGCACTCGGCCCGGCGACGCGCGCCGCCGGCCTGTACGGTCTCGGCGACCTCGCCGACGAGCTGAACTGGCCTGCCTGCGGAGAGCCGCCTCGTTCACCGCGGGCGACGGCGTGGTCAGGCGGTTCCCTCGACGCTGACGCTGCGTCACGGCCCCAA
>JALZMG010000021.1 GCA_030858325.1 Actinomycetota bacterium
GGTGCGGGTCCGCGGCCGCCGCTCGGTCGAGCAGGCCGAGCTCGGCGACGGCACCAAGGTGGCGTGCGATCTGGTGGTCACCGCGGTGGGGTGGACGGCGCCGACCTCGCTGCTCAACATGGCCGGAGACCGGCCGGTGTACCGGCCGGAAGCGGCCCGTTTCCTGCCCGGCGCCGACGGCGCGCCGGGCGTGATCGCGACCGGCGGCCTGGCCGGGGACGGCTCGCTCGACGAGTTGGTCGAACATGCTCGCGCGGTTGGCCGTCGCGCTGCGACCGGCCTAGGAGCGCTGCCCACCCTCGAACTAGACCCTCATCGGGCTCTGTTTCGCGGGCGCACCCACGGCATGGTCGACTTCTCCGAGGACATCTCGTCCAAGGACATCGCCGCCGCCGCCCGGGAGGGCTACGACTCGGTCGAGTTGGTCAAGCGCTACACCACCGTCACCATGGGCCCCGCCCAAGGCAAGCTGGAGACGGTCAACGCCGTCGCGATCCTGGCCGAGGCCACAGGGCGCAGCATCGCCGACACCGGCACGACGATGTGGCGCCCGCCGTACGTCCCGATCACGCTGGGTGCGTTGGCCGGACGGATGTTCGAGCCCGTACGTCACTCGCCGATGCAGCCCTGGCATGAGGCTCGTGGTGCGGCGCCCCTCGTTGCCGGCCAGTGGATCCGCCCCGACCACTACGGCGATCCCCTGTCCGAAGTGCGCAACGTGAGGCAGGGCGTGGGCATCATCGACGTCACGCCGCTCGGCAAGCTCGACCTTCGCGGTCCCGACGTACCGGCGTTGCTGAACCTGCTGTACGTCAACAAGTGGTCAAAGCTCGACATCGGCGCGGTGCGCTACGGCGTGATGTGTGCCGAGGACGGGGTGGTGCTCGACGACGGTGTCACCGGCCACCTCGGCCCCGACCATTACCTGATGTCGACCACATCGTCGGGCGCGGCCACCGTCTGGGAGTGGGTTGAGAACTGGCTGCAGACCACCCATCGTGACTGGAACGTTCACGTCACACCGGTCACCACCGCGTACGCCAGCATCAACGTGGCCGGCCCGAGCAGCCGCGAGCTGCTCGCTCGGCTGACGACGGGCGTCGACCTGTCGCCGGAAGCCTTTCCCTACATGAACGTGCGCACCGGCTCCATCGCCGGCGTCGACGGCTGCTTCATGTGGCGGATCGGATTCACCGGCGAGCTGAGCTACGAGATCCATGTGCCCGCGAGCTACGGCCTCCACGTGTGGGAGCAGCTGCTCGAATGCGGTGCCGACCTCGGCGTCGCGCCGTTCGGAGTCGAGGCGCAGCGGATCATGCGCCTCGAGAAAGGCCACGCGATCGTCGGTCAGGACACCGACGGGCTCACCCAGGGCTACGGCGCCGCGTTGGACTGGATGATCAAACTCGACAAGGCCGACTTCGTCGGCCGCCCCGAGCTGATCTGGCAGCACCACCGCGACGACCACGCGATGTTGGTCGGGCTCCAGCCCGTCGACGGGTCGATCGTGCCGGAGGAAGCCAGCCAGATCGTCGAAGGGCGTAACCACATCGTCGGCCGCATCACGTCCAGCCGGTGGTCGCCCACACTCGGTCGATCGATCTGCCTCGGGTTCGTGGCGCCTCACCTCACGGCGCCGGGCACGGTGGTCACCGTGCAGCTTCCCGACGGGCGGCGCGTCGGCGCCACGGTCACCCAGCTCGCCCACTTCGACCCGGAAGGGACCCGTCTGCGTGGCTGAGCGAATCTCCCGAAGCCCGGTCGCCCGCAGCCCCATCGCCCAGCCGGCGCCCGTCGTCGTGCGCGACGGATGGGAGGTCTCGGAACGGCGATCCTCGGCTGCGCTCACCCTGGCCGACTGCACGCCGATGCCCAAGTGGCTGGCGCGCGGGACGGACGCCTTCGCCGTGCCGTTCGGGCGCGCTGAGCGCAGCGGTGCCACGCTCATCGTCGGATCGGGTCCAGGGGAATGGACGTTGCTCGGCGGTGAGGCCCCGCCGGCGCCGGCAGGCGACTTCGTCAGCGTGGTCGACGTGACCCACGGGCGGGCTCTGATCCGCCTGACCGGCCCCCGGGCGGCGAGCGTGTTG
>JALZMG010000043.1 GCA_030858325.1 Actinomycetota bacterium
ATCGGGCACGACACCGCGCACGACGGCCGCACCGCGCGTCTACGAACGCGTCGAGGGCGGCACGACGGTGCCCAAGGGGCTCACCGACCCGCGGGCGCCGATCCCGACCACGCCCCTGGCGAATGCCGTCTTCGCGTGCTGAGCGAGGATCTGCTCGAACTGCAACGCCTCGACACGACCGCCGATCAACTGGCCCACCGGCGAGCACATCTCGACGCGCGGGAGACGGCGGCAGCGACATCGTCAGAGCTGCGCACGCTCGATACCCGAATCGACGCCATCGATGTTCGACTCGCCGCGCTCGACGCCGCCATCGAGGGTCTGGAACACGACGGTGCGCAGCTTGTCGGCCAGCGCACGCGGTTGCAGGCACAACTGAAGACGGTGATCGCGCCGCGTGAGGCCGAGGCGCTGATGCACGAGCTGGATGCCATTGCCGCCCGCCGGGACGAGCTGGACGATCAGGAATTGGCGCACCTCGAGGAGCAGAGCGACCTGGCGACAGAGCGGGCGGCGCTGGACGCCCGCCGCCCGGAGGTGGACGCGCGGTCGGCCCAGACGGGCGATGAGCTGGCGCGCGCCGAGGCGGCGATCGACGAGGAGCTGGGCGCGCTGCACTCGGCGAGGGGCGAACTGGCCGCCCGGCTCGATGCCTCGACGGTCGAGCGGTACGAACGGCTGCGCCGTCGTCACGGCGGGGTCGCCGTGGCCCGGCTGGAAGGCAGCAGGTGTACCGGCTGCCATCTCGACTTGTCGCGCGGCGAGCTGGACGAGGTCCGCGCCGTCGGGCCGGGCGGCCTCGCCGACTGCCCGCAGTGCGGCCGCCTGCTGATCCCGTGATCTGCTGGTTCGTCGGCGCCTCGTTGGCGGCGGTGTGGTTCGTGTTCCGCGACCCGGGCTTCGACGTCCGTCCACTCGTGCTCGGCGCGCTCCTGCCGGAGCTGGACGCCCTGCTCGGCGGCGCACGGGTGATGCACAGCCTGGTGTTCAGCCTGTTTCTGCTTGTTGTCGTGATGCTGGCGACGATCGGTCGGCGGGGCGCCCGGAAGCGCTGGCTGGGCCTGCCGATCGGGACCATGCTGCACCTCGTCGTCGACGGTGCGTGGACCGACACCCACGTGTTCGGGTGGCCACTCGGGGGTTGGGGCTTCGATGATGCTCCGCTGCCGCTCGTCGCCCGCGGGTGGTGGAACATCCCGCTCGAGATGGCCGGGATCGCGCTGCTGGCCTGGTGCTGGCGGGCGGGTGGCCTGGCCGACCCGGCCCGCCGTGGCGAGGTCGCGCGGACCGGGCGGCTCTTCGCGCCACTGGCGGCGGTCGGCGGAGGACTGCGTCGATGACGGGTGTGGGACACTCGCGGTCGTGCTGATTCTGGTGCGTCACGGCCGCACGAGGCTGAACGCGATCGGGCGGCTGCAGGGCAGGCTGGACGAGCCGCTCGACGACGTCGGGCGGGCCCAGGCCGTCGCCACGGCCGCCCGGGTCGGTCCGGTCGACGAGCTGATCGCCAGCCCGCTCGTGCGGGCGACGGAGACGGCCGCGGCGTTCGGGATCCCGTTCGAGACCGACGAGCGGTGGATCGAACTGTCCTATGGCGTCTACGAGGGCGTGCCTCATGCCGACGTGCCCTCGGAAGCGTGGGACCACTGGAAAATGGACCCGTCCTTCGTGCCGGAGGGCGGCGAGTCCCTGACGACGCTCGACCAGCGCGTTCGCGGGGCCTGTCAGGAGTTGCAGGAACGGGCGTCCTCGCGCACGATCGCCATCGTCACCCACGTCTCGCCGATCAAGTCGGCCGTCGCCTGGGCGCTCGGCGTCGGCATCGAGATCTCCTGGCGCGCCCACCTCTCCCACGCCTCCATCTGCCGCATCGACATGCGGCGCGACGGCCCGGTCCTGTTCACGTTCAACGAGTCGGCGACCGTCTGAACCGCCGGCGGCGCGGGTCGTCGGCTGGCGCTCGCTCGCTCGGCGGCTGCGTTCACGCCTGCGGCGCGCTGCGGTTGCCGAAGGGCTCGTGCCGCGAGTGGTTGGCAGCGGAACCTGTCCAGCCCGGTGAGACGACTTGTCATGTGGATTTGACAAGTGCTGGGGCGTGAGTTCGTAGATCCCGGCGACGTCACCGCGCTGCCGCACGGCCACGACGCGTGGGTCGTCTGCGAACCACCGGTCGTCGTCGTCGACTGGTGGGGCGCCAGCAACTACGCCAAGTGACGGGGCGGATCGACGGTCGCAGGCTGACCGCTGGGCGCCCTCAGCGCGGGGCGGACGCATCGCGCTCGTCCTGCCACGGCCAGCGACCGTCGATCTCTACTTCCAAGGCGAAGCTGAGGGCGATGCGAATGACGACGATGATGCCGAGCACGAGCACGCCATCCAGCGTCGGCTCGACGACGACGGTGCGGACGATGTCGCCGACGATCAGGATCTCGAGGCCGAGCAGGATCACGCGCCCGAGGTTGCGGCGCAGTCGCTGGTACGCATCGGCACGGCGCCCGGCGTCGAGCGCATCCGGCACGGCTGCGCACATCGTCACGAACCCGCCGGCGACCATCACGACGACACCGGTTGCTTCGACGCTGCGGACGACGTGGGAGATCGCTTCCTCGTAGGTCATCGCCTACATCGTCACCGCTCGGAGCGGACCGAGCGAAACGGGACGGACCAGCGGGCAGTGCTCGCTCGACGCCTCGCGGCCCTCGGCCTGTGTCTCGCCGGTGCGCTACCTGACCATCCGCACCAAGTGCGCCATGACGCTCGGGAGCTGCGCTGCCGTCGCATCGTTGCGCAGCGACGACCGCGTCTCTCCGGCCGGGAGCCGGCGCGTCCGATGATCACGACATCACCACGACCCGAGCGAACGAGGAGGGGTCATGCCGTTCGACCCGATCACGAGCTGGTGCACCGACGATTCCCACCGCACGCGGCGCAGCTCTCAGCGCTTCGTTCGGCGATCTCGACGCCGACGACCTCGCCTGCCACCTCGCCGACGCCCGGCCCCATCGACGACCGCTCCGGCACCTCCGTTCGGGCAGGACGATGGTGAGTCGGCCTGTAAGCGGGATCCTGTCCTCGCCTTGCGGCGATGGGTGGCCATCCATCTAGTGCGGCCTACCCGGAGGTTGTCGCACCGTTGCCGGTGCGGCGGACGGGCCGCCCGTGCCTCCTGCTCGGCCTTGCTCCGGGTGGGGTTTGCCGAGCCGCCCGGATCACCCCGGACGCTGGTGCGCTCTTACCGCACCGTTTCACCCTCACCTGTGGCCGGTCGCCCGGCCCATCGGCGGTCTCTCTCTGTTGCACTGTCCGTCAGGTCGCCCCGACCTGGCTCACGCCAGCACCCTGCCCTCTGGAGTCCCGACTTTCCTCGACGCGGAGACGCCGGAACGTCCCTCGCCGCGGCCACCCGGCCGACTCACCATCAGTTCCGAAGGCTACGAGCACGCAGTCAGTCATCCGCGGTTGCACCGCCGATGCTATGATGAGATGATGCGGACAACGGTCGACTTACCGGCTGACCTGCATCGGCGAGCCGCCGCGCTCGCCCGCGACCGGGCGCAGTCCCTCAGCCGTACGCTCGCTGAACTCATCAGGCTCGCCCTTGACGGCCGGAGTGGCGGCGACGTGGCGATCGAGATCGATCGCCACACCGGCTTTCCGATTGTCCGTGTCGGCAGGCCGATCACGACGGACGACGTCCGAGCGCTCGACGACGTCGAACAGCTTCCTCGCTGAGTGCGGTGGTACCTCGCGAGACCATCCTGCTCGACGCCAACGTTCTCGTCGCCTTGACGAGCCCGGATCACGCCCACCATCGCCCGGCGCACACATGGATGCAGCGCGTGGTGCGTTTCGCCACGTGTCCACTGACTCAGCTGGCGTTGATACGCCTGCTCATGCAGTTCGGCGTTCGATCGTTGGATGCTGTGGCCGCGCTCGAAGCCATCCGCTCCCACCGACGCCACGCCTTCTGGCCCGACGACGTCGAGGTCGACGCGCAGAGCATGCGCGCTGTCATCGGTCACCGACAGGTGACTGATGCCTACCTGGTCGCGCTGGCCCGACGTCACGGAGGACGACTCGCAACGTTCGACGCAGGACTGGCGGCAGTGCACGCCGACGCGGTCGAATTGCTCCCGACGCACGACAGCGAACCGTGACGCTTGTGCGCTGCGGGTTCAGGTCTCGCAGGTCATGCCCTCGTAGACGAACGCGTTGTCGGCGGGGGTCTGCAAGCTCGTCGTGAAGCGGCTGCCGGCATCGTTCTTGACGCCGATCGTCAGCTCGACCGGGGCGACGGAGCCGAAGTTCCCGGGGATGGCGTACAGCGCGGGGATGCCGTCGTTGGCCTCGGGGTCGATCTCCGCGCCGGCCAGGGCCGGGCTGATGTACCCCTCCGGCGCGCCGGTACGAGCGATCGCCACGGCCGCCGCGTGGCGCGCCTCTTCGGCGCCGATGACGATGATCTGCCGGCGCAGGTCGGGGTCGGTGAGCAGTTCGACCATCTGCTGGTATGTCGCGCCAGCAACGGACTCGAACGCAAAGGAGATGCCCAGCAGGTCTCGCGCAACGTCGTCGGACGGTGGGATGTCCTTGGCCTCGTTGCCGGTGATGCGCTCGAGGAGCGGCGCGACCCCACGCTCGAGCAGCCAGGTGTTGGCGCACTCGTAGGGCTCGCTGCCGGCCTGGCTCGTCAGCTCGGCCGTGATGTCGGCGTGGCGCTGGTGATCGGCGACGAAGCGTTCGACCAGCTCCAGGGCCCGGCCATCGAGCACGCCCAATTCGGCGGCCGCGGCGTACACGTCGATCGCCGTGTACTCGAGTGATGTGGCCGTGCGCAGCAGCACGGCGTCGTCGACGGTGACTTGGGGAAGCGGCGTGATGACCGGTGCGTTCCCGACCCGGCCCGGTGCGGCCGAGTCGGAGCTGCCGCCGCAGGCCGCCACGAGCGCCCCGAACGTGAGCGCCGTCCCGCCGGTCTGCAGGAGCCGGCGACGGGTGAGTGCGTCGGCCGCCGAGGCACGGCCGGCGTTCTGAAACCGACTCACGACGTCAGCCCGCCGCCGCCGGTGGTACCAGGGCGACGGCACCGTTGTCGAACAGCGCGGCGTCGTCGTCGCCGAGGCCCTGCAGGTCGGCGAGCACGGTGCACATCCTGGACTCGATCATCAAGATGGCGGCGATCGTGTTGGCACCCGCCGTGCCCTGCAGTTGACCGATCAGGCCGATGTGGGTGGCCACGGCGGTCGACTCGAGCGCGTACCCGGCCTCGGCGACCGCTGGCAGGTCGGACGTGGTGAAGCCACCGGACAACTCCTCGAACAGCGCTTCGTCGCGCTCGCCGGTGCCGTCGATGCCGAGGATCGCCGACAGCGAATCGGCGGCCGCCTGGTGGTTGTCGCGCCCGGTCAGGAGGACACGATCACGGTCGCCTGCTGCTCCCTCGTCGAGCGCCACCCGATAGAGGTCGCGGGCCGTCAGTTCGATCTGCTCGGCGAACGCGAGCAGTGGGATGTCGCCTTCTGTCGGGCGGGCAGGGGGCGACGTCGGCGGTGCCGTCCGGGGCGCACGTGCCTCCACGGGGCGGGCGCCCAGCGTCAGCGCCGTGCCGGTGAGCCCGGCCGTCAGCCGGCGACGGGATGGGTTCTCCAAAGAAGGCGGTCCTTTCGCAGTCATGACGGTCATTTCGGGCGCCGAGCCTTCCCGCCGGCGCGTCGACCGGGCAACTGTACGAGGTGAGGCGGCGGAGCGGTGGATCGCCCACGCATCAGAAGTCGAGCGCCGAGAGCTCCGGGATCCACGCCGCCGAGCGCTCGAGCGCCTTGGACCAGGCGGCCCGGTCCAGTGGTGCGGACGGCTCGACGACGCGCGACGGTCGCCACGCGCGGTCGGCGTCTGCGATGTCGCTCCACCGGCCGACGGCGAGGCCGGCCAGGAAGGCCGCACCGACCGTGGTCGCCTCGACGACGGGGGAGACCTCGATCGGGCGGCCGGTGGCGTCGGCCAGCGCCTGGACGAACGTCGGGTTCTCGCTCATCCCGCCGTCCACGCGCAGCGACTCGATGGCCAGACCTGTGTCGGCCTCGGCGGCGGCGACCAGGTCGGCGCCGCGATGGGCGACGCCCTCCAGCACGGCGCGCACGACGTGGGCGCGCGTTGTGCCGCGCGTGACACCGAACAGGGAGCCCCGCGCCCCGTAGTCCCACGCCGGCGTGCCGAGGCCGAGCAGTGCCGGCACGTAGACGACGCCGTCGGACGTGGCGACGGCGGCGGCGACGTCGTGGCTCTCGGCGCTCGTCGCCAGCAGGCCGAGGTCGTCGCGCAGCCACTCCACGTTCGTGCCCGCCGACAGCATGATCGCCTCCACGCCCCACGTCAGCGCGCCGGCGTGGGACCAGGCGACGATGGGGAACGTGCCGTGCGCACCGCGCTGCGCCGAGGCCGGGGCCTCGGGGCCGCGGCAGATGTCCAACATGCCGCCCGTCCCGAACGTCGCCTTGGCCCGTCCTGGTCGCACGCAGCCCTGGCCGACGAGGGAACCCTGCTGGTCGCCGACCAGCGCGGCGATCGGCGGTGCACCGGGGAGCACGCTGGCCGGACCAAGGACACCGCTCGAGTCGACGACCGTCGGCAGCACGGTGGCGGGAATGCCGAACACGTCGAGGACCTTGCTGTTCCAGCCGGAGGCGTCCGGCAGCAGCAGCCCGCCGACGGCGGCGTTGGTGTGGTCGGTGACGTGCAGCTCGCCGCCGGAGAGCGTCCACGCCAGCCATGTCTCGACGGTGCCGAAGCAGAGGTCTCGATCGCGGGCACCTTCGACGTGGTCGAGCAGCCAGGCCAGCTTCGTCGCCGACTGGTTCGGGGCGAGCGCCAGACCGTGCTCGGCCTTGGCCGTGATGCACTCGATCACCGTGCGCAGGTCCTGCCAGCCGAGGGCCGGCGCGATCGGCTCGCCCGTGGCGCGATCCCACACGATCGTGCTCGCCCGCTGCGTCGTGATGCCGACGGCGTCGACGGTCGCCCCTGCCCGGGCCAGCGCCTCGCCGGCTGCGTCCACCGCCACCCGGGCCATCGCCGCAGCGTCGAACTCGACAAGACCGGGCATCGGCGTGTCCGGTGGCGACTGGCGGGCGGACAGGGCGACGATGGCGAGATCGTCGTCGACGACGGCCGCGCGCAGGGTCGTCGTGCCGACATCGAGGACGAGAATCATCATCGCTCCGAGGGAAGGAAGCCGCGGCTGCGCAGGCGCCCGCCGAGCAGTCCGCCGACGAGCCCGGCACCGAGTGTGACGGTCAGGTTGAACACGACGGAGAACCAGCGCACCTCGGCGCCGATGACGAGGCGGGCGGCGACGAATACGAACTGGGCGGCGAGGTACGTGCCGATGGCGGTGACGAGGCCGTGGCTGAGCGGCGCGCCGACCCGCTGCACCCACGCCGCGCATCCGGCGCCGAGCACGAAGCCGACGAGGGCGCCGAGATTGAGCCAGACGAGCAGCGTGGAGTCGCCGTCACCGTCGGCGACCACACGTCCGGCGACGGAGAACGGGATGGCGAAGACGAGCGCCACCAGCGCGCCGGCCCGAATCGCATCACGGTCCCACTTCACGACACGGGCCAGGGCGAGGGGCCGAAGGGGGAGGGGAGGCCGAGCTTGCCGGGGTTGAGGATGCCAGCGGGATCGAGCGCACCCTTGATCGCCGTCAGCACGCCGTGGGCGGGGCCGAGGGCCTCGGCGACGAAGCGCGCCCTGTTGATGCCCACGCCGTGGTGATGGGACAGGTTGCCCCCGTGTTCCAGCACGGCCCGCTGGCCGGCGTCCCACAGCGCGACGTACGTCGACTCGATCTCGTCGGGCGGCGGCGTCGCAGCGAACGTGAAGTACAGGCAGGCGCCGTCGGCATAGCTGTGGGAGAGATGACACGAGGCGGCCCGAGCGTGAGGGACCGCGAGGAGCGCGACGCGCACGACGGCGAACAGCTCCGGCAGTCGTGACCAGGCGGCGGCGATCTCCATCGTGTCGACGACGAACCCCTTGCGTGTGAGCGCCTGGAGCGCGGAGGTGTCGTTGCGGTGGGCCATCCACGCCTCGACCAGCTCGACGTCCGCCGCCTGTCCGGACGAGCAGGCATCGGCGACGACGGCCATCGTCGCCTCGACCAGCGCCTGGTCGCCCTCGTCGAGCACGAGCATCGTGCAGCGGACGCCGTCGCCGTGATGGCCACGCGCCGACTCGACCTCGTCGTACAGGCGCAGCACGGCCGGCGTGGCGCCGCGCTGGAGCACGGTCCGGCACGCTTCGATGCCCTCAGCGAACGAGCCGAACGTGTAAGCCGCCCTGCGTTCGGCGGCGGGGAGCTGGTGGGCGCGCAACCACACTCTGGTGACGATGCCCAGCGTGCCCTCGGAGCCGACGAACACCTGCGTCAGATCGGGCCCGACGGCGGCGGCCGGCGCGCCACCGGTCCGGACCGTCGTGCCGTCGGCGAGCACGACTTCCAGCCCGACGACGATGTCTTCGATCTTGCCGTACCGGGTCGAGTACTGACCGGCGCCGCGGCAGGCCACCCATCCCCCGACCGTGGCGATGTCGAAGCTCTGCGGGAAGTGGCCGACACTGAGCCCGTGGCGCTGCTGCAGTTCGGCTTCGAGGTCGGGACCGAACGTGCCGGCGAGCACTTCGACGACGCCGGCATCGGCGTCGACGGCGACGATGCCGTCGAGCCCGGTGACGTCGAGCACGACGCCGCCGTACACCGGGACCGCCGCGCCGCACACACCGCTACGACCGGCGACCGCGGTCAGCGGGATCCCGGCGGCGGCACAGACACGCACGATGGCGGCCACGGCATCTGGCTGCTCGGGGCGGGCGACGACCGACGCGCGCGCCGGGACCTGCCCGGCGAGCGACCAGTGCATGGCCAGCGGCCACCAGTCGCGGCTGCACTCGGCGACGTCGCGCTCAGCGGTGTTCACCGGGCACAGCGCAGCCAGCTCGTTGACGACGGCGGCTGGTACGTCCACGGCGGTCGACCACCTGGCGGCAGTCCCAGCCAGCTCGATCGGCGCCGTCGGCTGGGTGCGCGGCGGAGCGGGAGGCCGTTCCGGTGCGGGGAGCGGAGGACCCTCGATCGGGCTGCGCCGGCCCATCTCAAGCGCCGTGGCCGACCGGGCTGACGGCGCCGTCCGCAGCATGCGCGGTCCCCGCCGCGTCGGCCACCTCGGTAGCCACCAGCATCTCGTAGGCGGCGACTTGACGGGCGATCTCGTCGTCGTCCCAGCCCAACTCCGGGGCGATCAACGCGGCGACGCCGGCTGCGGCGGCCAGTGTCGCCCGGCGGTCGAAGAGGTGCGCCCTCGTACGCCTGGTCAGGACGTCGGTCAACGTGACCGCCATCTCGTGACGGGTTGCGTACACGGCCTCGGCGCGCAGGTAGGCCAACCCGGCCACGAGCGGCACCCCGAGCGACGGATCGTCGGCGACGAGCCGATCGATCTCGGCGGCGAGCGCGCCGTAGCGATCCCCGAGATGCGCCGCCGGCGACCCCGGCGGCGCATCGCGGAAGCCGGTGGCGCCCAGGATTTGCAGCCGCTTGGTGCGGCAACGGGCTTTGCGCCCGAGCCGGTCGAGCACGGCGTCGACGGTGTCCTGCGCCATCTCCCGGTACGTCGTCAGCTTGCCGCCGGTGATGCCGATCATACCGGCGGGGCCGGTCGTCACCCGGTGGCGGCGCGACAGGTCGGCGGTCCGCCCGCTGGGCGCCGACTTGACGAGCGGGCGCAGGCCGGCCCAGACCCCCGTGATGTCGTCGACGGTGACACCAGTTGTCACCGTGGCGTTCAGCGCACGGAGGACGTACTCGACGTCTTCGCGCGTGCACGCCGGATCCTCCAGCGGGCCGTCGTAGTCCGTGTCCGTCGTGCCGACGTAGGTGTGCTGGAACGTGCCGTCGACATTCGCTCCCCACGGGACGACGAAGAGGCTGCGCTTGTCGCCGGGGACCGGGATGACGACGGCGATGTCGTTGCGCACCTTGTCCCACGGCACGGTGAGGTGGACACCCTTGGCCGGGCGGATCGAGTCCGGGTCGGCGCCGTCCTCCAACCGGCGCACCGCGTCGGACCAGACGCCCGCCGCGTTGACGACGACTCGGGCCCGAATGTCGATCGCGCGCGCGCCGGCGCGGACGGTGGCCCCGGCGACCTGGCCGGCGCCGTCCTTGGTCAGCGCGACGACTGGGCAGCGGTTGGCGACGGCGGCGCCGTGCTGGGCAGCGGTGCGCGCCAGCGCCAGCACCAGCCGGGCGTCGTCGGTGGTTGCGTCGTAGTACAGGTAGCCGCCGGCGAGCCGCTGACGGGGCATCGTCGGCAGGTGGGCGAACGCCTCGTCGGGCTTCAACCTGCGGTGCAGCTTGCCGATGCGGAACCCGCCCGTGAGGTCGTACATCCACATCGCCCAACCGAGCGCCCGGGCCACGCGGCGGGGGATCAGGCCGTCCTTGGTGAGGACGGGGATCATGAACGGCAGCAGCTTGACGAGGTGCGGGGCGTTGTGGCGCAGTCGCTGGCGCTCGTGCAGCGCCTGGTAGACGAGGCGCACGTCGCCCTGCTGCAGGTAGCGCAGGCCGCCGTGGACGAGCTTGGAGCTCTTCGACGACGTGCCGCTGGCGAAGTCCTCTGCCTCGACGAGCGCCGTGCGCAGTCCCCGGCTGGCGGCGTCGAGCGCCACGCCGACCCCGGTGATGCCGCCGCCGACGACCAGGACGTCAAAGCGCTCCGTCGCCAGCCGGTCGAGCATCGCCGCGCGGTCGAAGGCGACGGCGGTCGGCGCGGTGACGCTCGGGGCGGCGGGCACGGGCTCATCCTAGGAAGGCGCCGATTGGGTCTGGCGCGACGGCGGCGCGGGTTCTATCGTTCGGGTCGTTCAACGAGCCGAGATGGGGGAATACGTGTCGCTCCAGGACATCGAATGGCGCAAGCTGGGGGCCTGTCGTGGCCTCGAGGCGGGCGTCTTCTATCCAGAAGACGATGACGACGCCGAAGTCGCCAAGGCGGTGTGCGAGGGGTGCGGGGTGCGCGTCGCCTGCCTCGAGTACGCGCTGAGTTCGCGCGAGAAGGCCGGTGTCTGGGGCGGGGCCACCGAGCGGGAGCGGCGGCGGATCATCCGCCAACGCCGCCGGGCCTCGTAGCGACGCCGACCTCGCCTCCGTCCCGTCCGTTCGATCCGGCCCATTCGGGCCGCTCCGGCCGCTCGGAAAGGACCGTTAGCGTGCCGACCGTGAGCGAGCGAGTCTTCGAGCGAGCGAACAATCGTCACGGTCTTTCTCTTCGCTCATTGGTGCCCGTGTCGGCGGAGACTCCGAACCTGCTGCACATGGCGATGGCGGTGCACCAATGACCGTCGATCCCGATCGTGCTCAGGCCGAGTTCGCCGACCACGGTGGCTGGCCGGGGCTGCTCACCGAGCTGCTCGCCGGGCGCGATCTCGAAGCGGGCGGGGCGCGCGCGGCGATGACGATGATCCTCTCCGGCCAGGCCACGGCGGCCCAGCTGATCGGCTTCGTCGTGGCGATGCGGGCCAAGGGGGAGACGGCCGACGAGCTGTC
>JALZMG010000126.1 GCA_030858325.1 Actinomycetota bacterium
AGAGCGCGGCTTTCGGGGCGGTTGCCCGCTGGGTTCGCTGGTCGCCGAGGTCGTCGACCGTGACGACCGACTGCGTACGATCGCCGCAGAGGCCTTCTCGGCGTGGGAGGACAGGCTGGCCACCGGATTGGCGGCGCTGATGGAGCGGGGTGAGCTGCGACACCACGCCGACCCGGGGCGCCTGGCCGAGGAGACGATGGCGACCGTCCAGGGCGGCTACCTGCTGTCGACGACGAAGCACAAGGCCCGGCCCATGCGACAGGCTCTCGACGCGGCCTTCGAGCGTCTTACGTCCTTCGCTTGGTGATCAGCAGCCTCCATCTCTGCAAGTCGCCGCCAGTCTGCGGGTCGGATGCCGAGACGTCATCGAGGCGTGGGGTGCGAGGTCTCGCTCGAGAGAGCGAGGGGGAACCTACTCGGCGGTCATCGCCCAGCCACCAGGCACAACGCGGCCCCCCGCCAAACTCGGGTCTGGCCGAGGCGCTGTTGTGTCTGCCGGGCTGCGTCTGCTGACACGGCGCACGGTGATCGGTGGACCAGGTCTGCCGCGGGGTGCTGTTCGGCTGCCATCTGGTGACTACGAGCTGCCGGCCGTTACCAGCGTCTTCCGTGACGCCCGTGGCCGTCCTCGCTCGATCACCCTCCGTGGTGTCGTCCAGGATAACATCGACATCCGTCGATTCAGTCGGGCCCTGCTCGATGTCGCGAAGCGGATGCGAGACGAAGACCACGACAGGCGGCCTCGCCACGTTGTGCCCGTCGGGCCTTGACCAACGTGGTGCGACCAACGCCGAGGGCTTCGGCCGTCTCGGTGATGGTGAGCCCAGCGGCGAGTAGTTCGGCCGCATGTTGCACATCCACTGCCACCGTCTGGTGGTAGCGACGCTCAATGCCGGCTCGCCCCAGAGCAGCGCCCTCGTGCGCATCGATCTCGAGGGGACGGCCGACGAGATCGTCCCCGACGACTCCCGCAACTCCCGGTAGGGCTGTGACGTTCGCCGCGCCGAGCCAGTTCCCCCGGTCGGACCACGTGCTGGTCCGAGGCGCCTGGACCCCTCGGGACCGTGGCGGCGACGGTCACAGGGAGAACCGGAGCGTGACGGTGGTGCCGCGGTCGTCGGGTTCGGTCGTCACGTCGTCGGCGAGCGTGGCCATGATGGCGTGCCCGCGGTTGCGCTGTTCTTCGGTGTTCACCGAGACCGGCGGACGCCACTGACCGGAGTCGGAGACGGCGACGACGACCGTGCCGTGCGACAGACCAGCCTCCACCCGGACCAGCCGTTCGGAACGCCACTGGTTGCCGTGGGCGGCGGCGTTGGTCCACGCCTCGTTCGTGGCGAGGACGATGTCGGCGGCGGTGGCCTCTGGCGCGCCGATGCGGTCGAGCCAGGTCCGCAGTCGGTCTCTGGCCGGAGCGAACTGATCCTTCGCGGAGGCAAAGGTGTCGACGTGAATGGTCGGCGTGCTGGCGACGAGACGCAGGGCGACGATGGCGATGTCGTCGGTGCGGTCCCGGTCTCCGGCGAGGGTCTGCACGAGTGCATCGCAGAGGGCGCCGGTGGGCAACGCGGCGTGAAAGGTCGCCGCGCGAACGAGACGATTGAACCCGTCGTCGAGCGGCTCGTCGCGACGCTCGACGAGGCCATCGGTGTAGAGGATCAGCGTCGATCCGTGCACGAACTCGGCCGTGGCGGATTCGGCGGCGACGGATGGCTGGTGGGTCAACAGCAGGATTCGCCGTCCATCATCGAGCAGGCGGGCGCTGCCGTCGGGTTCGATCAGCAGCGGTGGCGGGTGACCCGCCAGGCAGTACTCGACGACGCAGCGGGTGGGGTCGACCACGGCGTAGGCGACGGTCGAGCAGGCGGCGCCCGGGGTCCGGGTGACGAAGCGGTCAAGCGTGGCCAGCGCAGCGCAGGGCGTGGCGGCCTGCAGCGCGGCGGAGGCGAGGGCGCTGCGGAGCTGCGCCATCACCACTGCTGCGGCGACGCCGTGGCCGACGACGTCGCCGGCGACGACCCCGACGCGGCCGTTTGGGAGGGCAATGGCGTCGTACCAGTCGCCGCC
>JALZMG010000130.1 GCA_030858325.1 Actinomycetota bacterium
GAGCCGATCCGGGCCTACGACGACCGCCCGTTCTCAGGACTGGCGAGCCCCTGGGGTGTCGACCTGGAAGTGCACCGGCGCGGCGACGAGATCGAGGGCCTGCTGATGCTCGGCGCAGCGCACGAGGGCGCGCCGGCGCGTGCCCACGGGGGGATCGTCGCCGGGCTGTTCGACGACGTCTTCGGCTTCGTGCTCGGCATCCTGCAGCAGGCTGCGTTCACGGGCGAACTGACCGTGCGCTACGAGACGGCGACGCCGCTGCACCGGCGCCTGGCGTGCCGCGGCCGCCTGCGTGAGCGTCGGGGTCGCAAGATCTGGATCGACGGCGAACTCGTCGACCTGGAGACGCCCGGCCAGCCGGTCGTCGCCCGCGCCCACGGACTGTTCATCGCCGTCGACCGCGAGCAGCTGCGCACGCCGACCGCCGCGCTCCCCGCCCCACCTGACGAAGCATGACCGTGTCCGGCCCGCTGAGTTCTAGGGTCCGGCGTCGGCAGAGGAGACAGCAGGGTCCGCGCCCCCCAGACGAGCTTGGTCACGCAGGGACTCCAGATAGGGCAGGGCTCGCTGATCCTTCAACCGACCGGCAGCACGTTTCGATCCGATGATGTCGTCGAGCGCGGCGACGTGCACGGTGACTCCCTCGGCGATGTCGACCACGACTGCGTGCTCATCCCACTCGTCGAAGCCGCCGAGCCCGCCCGACGGTGAGAACGTCAGGTCGACCTCACCGAAGTCGGTCACCAGGTTCAGCATCAACGGCATGTTGGCGAGGAACGGTCCGTCGAGGGGTGCGAGCACCGGTTCGCCTGACGTGCGAATCCTGGCGTTCATGCGTCGCAGCGCTCGCGCCAGCCGATCGAGATTCTCCGGCGCGCGCGACGGCACGACATCGATGTCACTCGTCGGCAACGAAGAGCCGTGCACGACGGCGGCGAAACCTCCGACGACCACGTACGCGGCATGCTCCTCGTTGAGGAGCTCGCAGATCCGGACCGGATCGAACATCAACGAGACGGTGCGTGCATCGAGCCCTGCGCCGTCGTGCGAATGGACAGCATCACGTTGGCGACCTCGACCATCTCCCGCACCCGCTCGGGTACGGAGAGCCGCAGCAGACGGCGGATCTGGCCGATGTCAACACCGCGCTCGTCCTCGATCGCCACGACCTCGTCCATGTGCACGAGTCTACGGATGCGCGGGTCAGGCGCGTTTGACGTCGACGACGGTGCCTCCACTGGCCCGAACGAGTTCGTCCGGAGCGATGGCAAAGACGTCGTTCCACGTGCCGGCGGCGGCCCACACTTCGTCGTAGGCGAGCAGGTCGGGGTCGACGAACACGGGCGTCGGTGTGGCGTGACCGAACGGCGGCACACCGCCGATCGGATAGCCGGTCACCCGGCGCACCGTGTCGGCATCGACGCGCGTGCACCGTTGACCCGCCGCAGCGGCGGCGAGCTTGGCCTCGTCGAGCTGGTTGGCGCCGCTGACGTAGGCGACGACGACGTCGCCGTCGACGGCGAACACGAGGCTCTTCACGATCTGACCGACGTCGACGCCGATCGCTGCGGCCGCCTGCGCCGCCGTCTTCGTGCCGTCCGGGAAGCGGACCGGCTCGATGTCGAGCCCGAGCGCCCGACCGGCGGCGACGACGCGCGCCACGTTCCCATGCACGGCGTCGGTCATCGGTGCCGCCCTCTTTCGTCGCGCGCCGCGATCACCCCCACCGACAGCACGGAGTACCAATGACCGAAGGGACCGAGTCGACGGTTCGTTCGCTCGAAGACTCGCTCACTCACTGGTGCAGCATCCACGGTACCCGTGGCGCGGTGCGTGCCTCACGCGTCTCGCGCGACTCCGCCGGGCCGCCCGTCGACATCACGAACGCACCGACGATCGAGCATGCCGCAGCGACGAGGTACGACGTGCGGTAACCACCCGCGTTGTCGTACAGCCAGCCGAGCAGCAGCGGCCCGCCGGCCACCCCGGCCATCGTCAGGAACTGGGAGCGACTGAAGATACGTGGATAGTCGCGGACCCCGAAGCGCTCGGCGACGAGCAACGG
>JALZMG010000135.1 GCA_030858325.1 Actinomycetota bacterium
CAGTTGGGTCTGGCGCGGCGAGACCTACCGTGGCTGCGTGCGCGTCCGGCCGTTGATCGTCACGTTCGGCATGGTCGGCGCCTTCCTCGCCGCCGGGTATGGCGCGCTGTTCACGCTGCTCGACGACTTCCGCGAGGAGTACGGCATCGGGGAGACGGCGCTCGGCGGCGTCATCGGCATCGGCTTCTTCGCCGGGTTCCTGGCCCAGGTCGTCATCGCCCCGCTGGCCGATCGAGGGTTCGCCCGCCGCCTCGTGCTCGGCGGGATGGCGCTCGACGTGGTCGGGCTGGTGATGATGGCCTTCGCTTCGTCGATCGTGCCCCTGCTGGCCGGGCGGTTCGTGATGGGCATCGGCATTGGCATGGCCGTACCGGCGATCAGGCGCATCGTCATCCTCGCCGAGCCGACGAACCTCGGGCAGAACCTCGGGCGGCTGCTCGCCGCCGACGTGGCCGGGTTCGCCGCCGGCCCGGCTCTGTCGGCGCTTCTCGTCGGCCCGTTCGGCATCCCCGCCCCGTTCCTGTTCATCGCCGCCGGAACGCTGGTCGCCATGCCCGTCGTCGCCCGCACGCATGTCGCCGAGACGGTCGAGCGGACCGGGCAGCGCTTCGCCTTCGACCTCTTGCGCAACCGTCCGTTCGCTGGCGCCGTGGTCCTCGGGTGCGCCGTGTTCTTGATGATCGGGGCGTTCGACGCGCTGTGGTCACTGGCGCTCGACGACCTCGGCGCGAAGGAGTGGATCGCCAACCTCGGCATCACGCTGTTCGCGCTGCCGCTCGTCGTGCTCGGCTCGCCCGGCGGGCGCCTGGCGCAGCGCATCGGGCCGTTTCGCGTCGGCACCGTCGGGCTGCTCGCTGGCGCGATGTTCATGATGCTGTACGGGTTGATGCCGAGCGGTGGGGCGATGTTCGCCGTAGCCATGGTGCACGCGGTCAGCGACGGCCTGACCGTGGCGAGCACGGGGGTCGCCGTCGGTCTCGTCGTGCCCGGTGAGCGCCAGGCGGGAGCGCAGGGCGTGCTCGGCGGCATGCAGACGTTGGTCGCCGGCATCGCCGCGCTGGTCATCGGCGCCGTCTACGAGCACGGTGGTCGCACGCTGGCCTACTCCGTCAGCGCAGCGGCGATGGTCGCCTTCGTCGTCGCCGGAGTCCTCCTGTCCGGCCGCGCCTGGTACCTGCGGGACGACCCCGGCGCCAGAGCCCGAACCGTCCTTCCCGATCGGCCCGATCCGGACGGTTCGAAAGGACAGATCGGAATACCGGCGAGTGGCTCGTCGTTGTAGCTTGCGTACGCAATGAAATGATTCTTGGAAGGATGTCATGCCCGCCGTCACCGCTGATCCGACCACATTGCCGAGGCTCGCGACGCCCGGCCCCGACTCGCACGAGCGTGGCGTCGTCTCGCTGACGACGGCGCCGTCGGGCTTCGAGGGCGAGGGCTTTCCCGTGCGGCGCGCGTTCGCCGGCGTCGACACACGCCTCCTCGATCCGTTCATCCACATGGACCAGATGGGCGAGGTCGACTATGCGCCATACGAGCCGCGGGGGACCGACTGGCACCCGCACCGTGGCTTCGAGACGGTGACATACATGATCGACGGCACGTTCCTGCACCAGGACTCCCACGGCGGCGGCGGCGTGATCAGCAACGGCGCGACGCAGTGGATGACCGCGGGAGCCGGGATCCTGCACATCGAGACGCCACCCGAGCAGCTCGTCGTCAGCGGTGGCCTGTTCCACGGCGTGCAGCTGTGGGTCAACCTGCCGGCCAAGGACAAGATGACCGCGCCGCGCTACCAGAACCTGGAAGCGGATCAGGTGACATTGCTGTCGTCGCCGGACGGTGGCGCGCTGGTCCGCCTGATCGCCGGGGATGTCGACGAGCACCACGGACCGGGTCGCACGCACACGCCGATCACCGTCGCCCACGCCACCGTGGCCCCCGGCGCCCGGCTGGAGATCCCGTGGCGGGCCGACTTCAACGCGCTCGCCTACGTGCTGGCCGGTGCCGGCTCCGTTGGCCAGGACCGGCGACCCGTGCACCGCGGCCAACTCGCCGCGTTCGGCGAGGGCAACCACCTCGTCGTCGACGGTGCCGGCGGCGAGTCGCTGGAGGTCCTGTTGCTCGGCGGCCAGCCGTTGCGCGAGCCCGTCGCCCAGTACGGCCCATTCGTGATGAACACGCGCGCCGAGTTGGCCCAGGCCGTCGAGGACTTCAACGCCGGCCGCCTCGGCACGATCCCCGACGACGGCATCCGCCCGTTCCGCGGATCGCGCTGACGCAGTGCGCCGCCACCGTGGCAGGCTCGGACCGTGACGACATCGCGGATCGACGATCAGCTCGAGCGGGCAAGGGCCCGGTTGCGCCGGGTGGAGCCCGCCGATCTGGACGCCGAGATGGTCGCCGGCGCGCTGGTCGTCGACATCCGCCACACCCACTACCGGCGCGACGAGGGTGAGCTGCCGGGCGCCATCGTCATCGAACGCAACGTGCTCGAGTGGCGGCTCGACCCGACGTGTGAGGCCAGCCTGCCGGAGGCCACGCAGGGGCGGCGGGTGATCCTGTTCTGCAATGACAGCTATGCGTCCAGCCTGGCCGCCGTCGCCCTGGTCGACCTCGGGCTGGCCGACGCCACGGATCTCGCCGGCGGGTATCGCGGCTGGCGGGCGATGAAGGACGCCGCCGAGTCGTCACCCCTGACCTGAACGTCGGCGCGCCGTAGTGTCCCGGCGATGGACGGCACGATCATCGCCACCGGCCTTGCGTTCCCCGAGGGCCCGGTGTGGCTGGACGGCGACGTGCTGCTCACCGAGATCGCCGGCGGCACGATCGCGCGCTGGTCGCCGGCGAGCGGGCTGACGCGCATCGCTGCTGTCGGCGGCGGCCCGAACGGAGCCACACTTGGTGCGGACGGCGCGCTGTACGTCACGCAGAACGGCGGCATGTTCAGCGACGACGCAGACCGGGTGGCAGCGGGCATCCTGCGTGTCGACCCGGACGACGGCTCGTGGGCGGTGATGGCCACGGAGGTCGACGGGCTGACGCTGGAAGGCCCGAACGACCTGGCCTTCGGCCCGGACGGTCGCTTGTACTTCACCGATCCGCGCGGCGCCGCCGACCCCGCCCTCAACGGCCGACCGGGTCGCCTGTTCGCCGTCGAACTGGCCAGCGGCGGCCGCGTTACGGACGGCGAGCTGCTGCGCGAGGTCGGACCGGTCTTCCCCAACGGGATTGCGTTCGACGCCGATGGAACGCTGCTGTGGACGGAGTCGTTCAGCCGGCGCGTGATGCGGCTCGTCGACGGCCGCGCAGAGGTCGTCATCGGACTGCCCGAGCGGCATGCGCCGGACGGCATGTGCGTCGGTGCCGACGGGACGCTGTACGTGGCCTCGACGTACGCGCACTGCGTCAGCGTCGTGCGCGACGGCGCGATCGTCGAGCGCCTGATGTGCGGCGACGGGATGGTCACGAACTGCTGCTTCGGCGGCACCGACCTCTACGTCACAGAATCCCGCCGCGGCACGCTGTACCGCTTCCCACTGGGCGTCGAGGGCCTGCCTCTGCACTGACGCAGTCGCGAAACGGCGGCGATGAGCGAGAGAGGCGTCGGGGCGCTCATCGCTCATCGCCGCGGCGTACGTTTGGCCCATGCTCGATCGCCAGCTCTTCGGCCGCACCGGTCACGACAGCACCCGCGTGATCTTCGGCGCCGCCGCGCTCGGCAGCATGGCCCAAGAACGTGCCGATGCCGTGCTCGCTGAAGTCCTGGCCGCCGGCATCAACCACGTCGACACTGCGGCTGGCTACGGCGACTCCGAGCTGCGCTTGGCGCCGTTCCTGGAGGATCATCGCCACGACGTGTTCCTGGCCACGAAGACCGGCGAGCGCACGGGCGACGCCGCCCGCGCCGAGCTGGAGCGCTCGCTGCAACGGCTCGGCGTCGACCACGTCGACCTGATCCAGTTGCACAACCTGGTCGAGCCAGAGGAGTGGGATGTCGCCCACGCACCAGGCGGCACGCTCGAGGCGTTGATCGCCGCCAGGGACGAGGGGCTGGTGGGTTTCATCGGTGTCACCGGGCACGGCCTGCGCATCGCCGACGCCCACCTGCGCAGCCTCGACCGCTTCGACTACGACTCGGTGCTGCTGCCGTACAACTTCGTGATCCGCCAGGAACCGGCGTATTGCGACAGCTTCGAACGACTGGCTGAGCTGTGCGCCCAGCGCAACGTCGCCGTGCAGACGATCAAGTCGGTCGCCCGCCGCCGCTGGCCCGACGATGCACCGGAGCCGCACTTCGCCTGGTACCAGCCGCTGCCGGCCGGCCCGGCGCTGGAGCGGGCCGTCGCCTATGTCCTCGGCCGCCCCGGTCTGTTCCTCAACACGTCCAGCGACGCCCGCCTGCTCGGCGCCATCGTCGCCGCCGCCGAGGGGCCGTTGTCGGTGCCGAGCGACGAGCAGATGGCCGCCGACGTCGACGAGCACGACATGTCCGCCCTGTTCGACGGTGGCCAACTCGAGCGCATCTGAGCCGTTCTGCACGTCGCCAGCGGCCGGATCGGGGTTTGCCACGTGCAGAACGGGGTCCGCTGCTGACGGGCTGACGGCGACGGCCGGCGGTAGCGTCGCCGTCCGTGCCTGCGGCCGCCTCCGTTCCGTCGCTGCGCACCCGCGCCTTCGTGATCCTCGGTCTGACCAGCGTCGCCGTCGCCCAGCCGCTGCTCGACCTGTTCGGCCGCAACCCCGAGTTCTTCGTCGCCGGCCGCTATTCGACGTCGCAGATCGTGGCGTTCGCACTGGCCGTGACGCTCGTCGTGCCGGCCGTGTTGATCGGACTCACGGCGCTCGCCGGGGCGATCAGTACGCGCGCCGGCACCATCGTGTACGCCGCCGTCGTTGCCCTGCTCGCCGCCGTGCTCGTGATGGCCGTACTGCGCACCATCGGTGTCGACGCGGCCGTCGTCGTGCTCCTCGCGGCCGCCGCCGCTGGCCTCGCCCTCGCCGCGCTCGTCCTGCGCACGACGGGCGGCCGGTTGCTCGCCTCATACCTCGCCGTGGCCAACGTGTTCTTCGTCGGCTCCTTCCTCTTCCTCGGCGAGACGTCGCAACTCGTGGCCGGCGGCGGTGCCGGTGACCTTGGTCGCGTGGACGTGCCGACGCCGCCCGGACCGGTGGTGTGGATCGTGCTCGACGAGATGCCGGCGACGACGATCATGCGCGCCGACGGCTCGATCAACGAGGAGCGCTATCCGGGCTTCGCCGAGCTGGCTGCGGTCAGCAGCTGGTACCGCAACGCGTCGAGCCCGTACAACCTGACGCATCGCGCCGTGCCGGCGCAGCTGACGGGCACGCTCGGCGACGGCGATGATCTGCCGACGGCGCAGAACCATCCGCGCAGCCTGTTCTCGCTGCTCGGCGGCAAGGTCCCCGTCGTCCGCTACGAGTCCGTCACCGATATGTGCCCGACGTCGGCCTGCGAACCGGGTCCGCGCCGCTCGCTGCGCCAGGCATTGAAGGACGCGACCATCGTGTTCGGCCACCGCGTCCTGCCGGAGTCGTGGCGCGACGAGCTGCCGGCGATCAACAACTCCTGGGGTGCGTACGGCGCCGAGGACGACGGTGGTCGCGCCGGGTCGGCATCGGAGGATTCCGCCGCACCGGTCACCCAGCGCGACGTCATCAACCAGTCCTACGCCAAGTGGCGCGAGCTCGGCGCCGACGAGCGCAGCCCACTCGGCCAGGCCGGTCTGCTGCGCGAGCAGATCGAGGCCATCGGCGCCGGGCCGAGCCTGCACTTCGTCCACGTCGCCCTGCCGCACCGCCCGTGGACGCTGTCGCGCTCCGGGCTGTCGACGTCCTACGAACCCGACCTGGTCACCGACCCCGAAGCGCCCGGTTACGCGTTCGGCGCCCGGCTCGAAGCCCAGCTGCACGCCATGCAGGTCGGCGCCGCCGACGTGCTGATGGGCGA
>JALZMG010000202.1 GCA_030858325.1 Actinomycetota bacterium
GCGCAGGGTCGCCGCCGGCGGGCGACCGGGCCCGCCGCCACCCGTCGCCGCCGCAGCGCCCCAGGCTACCGCCGGTGACCCAGCGTTGGAGCTGCTGGCGCGCATCGGGGCCGTCGATCCGACGAGCCTCGACGACTACCGGGCCAGCGGCGGCTACGAGGCGCTGCGGCGGGCGTTCGAGATCGGCGCCGCCGACGTCGTCCGCGAGGTCACGGAGTCCGGCCTCGTCGGTCGCGGCGGGGCGGCGTTCCCGACCGGTCGCAAGTGGGACGCCGTCGCCCACCAACCGGCCCAGCCGCACCACCTCGTGTGCAACGCCGACGAGTCCGAGCCGGGCACGTTCAAGGACCGCGTCCTGATGGAGGGTGACCCGTACGCACTGCTCGAAGCGATGACCATCGCCGCCTTCGCCACCGGCTGCGCGCACGGCTGGGTGTACGTGCGCGGCGAGTACCCCCTGGCGACAGCCACGCTGACGGCGGCGATCGACAGCGCCCGCCACCGCGGATTCCTCGGTGACGACGTCCTGGGGTCGGGGTTCGCCTTCGACGTCAGCGTCGTGCAGGGCGCAGGCGCCTACATCTGCGGCGAGGAGACGGCGATCTTCAACTCGATCGAGGGGTTCCGCGGGGAGCCGCGCAACAAGCCGCCGTTCCCCGTCGAGGTCGGGCTGTTCGGCCTGCCGACGGTCGTCAACAACGTCGAGACGCTCGTCAACGTGTTGCCGATCGTCCGCAACGGCGGGGCGGCCTACGCCGCGGCCGGCACGGAGGGCTCGAGCGGACGCAAGCTGTTCTGCGTGTCGGGCGCTGTCGCTGCTCCCGGCGTGTACGAGGTCGAGTTCGGCGCCACGCTCGGGGAACTGATCGACCTGGCTGGAGGCGTGCGCGCCGGCTCCGAGCTGCAGGCCGTGCTGCTCGGTGGGGCGGCCGGCGGTTTCGTCGGACCGGGTGAGCTGGACGTGCCGCTGACGCTGGAGGGCGCGCGAGCCCACGGGACGACGCTCGGCTCCGGCGTCGTGCTCGTCCTTGATCGCTCCGTCGATCTCGTCGACCAGCTGCGGCGGATCGCCGCCTTCTTCCGCGACGAATCGTGCGGGCAGTGCGTGCCGTGCCGTGTCGGCACGGTGCGCCAGGAGGAGGTGCTGGCCCGCCTCGCCGGCAGCACGAACGGCGACCGCGCCGCCGATCTCGCCGTGTTCGCCGACGTCGCCCAGGTGATGCGCGACGCCAGCATCTGCGGGCTCGGCCAGACCGCCCCGAGCGCGATCCAGTCGGCCATCGACAAGTTCGGCCTGTTCCGGTGACGCCGTACCTCGCCTTTCGATCTGGGCGCGCAGCGTGCCGGATTGTATTTGATGATGCGTGGCACTGTCCGCGCCCAGGAGGCCGCGCGGTCACGATCGAGGTGCAGGGATGACAGAGCTGCGCAACGTGAGCGGGCCCTCGGAGGTCAGTCCTGAGCCGGCGAGCGCCAGCGAGGGCGAGGCCGCGGCGAACGAGCTGCGCAGCGCGATCGTCCGGTCGAAGGATGGGCCCGCGCCTGCGCCGGTCGAGCTGCGACGGCGGGTCACGCTGACGATTGACGGCCGGGACGTCGACGTGGCCGAGGGAACGACGATCCTCCAGGCCTGCCGTGGCGGGGGGACGGAGATCCCGACGCTGTGCTACGGCGACACGATCACGCCGAAGAACGCCTGCCGCGTGTGCATGGTCGAAGTCGAGGGGTCGCGCGTGCTCGTGCCGTCGTGCTCGCGGCCCGTCGAGCCCGAGATGGTCGTCCGCACCGACACCGAACGCACGCGCCACAGCCGCCGGCTCGTGCTCGAGCTGCTCGGCTCCTCGGTCGACCTGTCGCTGACGGCGAACGTCGCCCGGTGGAACGAGGAGTACGGCGCCGTGCCGGGCCGGTTCGGTGCACCGGCGGGCGCGGCGACGGATCGCGACGAGCGGGTGACCGGGCATCACCACGAACCCGCCGGCGCCACGGCCGAGACGGTCGATCAGCCGGTCAAGGTCGACAACCCGCTGTACGTGCGCGACTACGCCAAGTGCATCCTCTGCTACCAGTGTGTCGACGCCTGCGGCGAGCAGTGGCAGCAGACGTTCGCCATCGGCGTCGCCGGCCGTGGATTCGACGCCCGGATCTCCACCGAGTACGCCGTCGAACTGCCCGATTCGGCGTGCGTCTACTGCGGCAACTGCATCCAGGTCTGCCCGACCGGGGCGCTGATGTTCACGTCCGAGCACGAGATGCGCGCCGCCGGCACCTGGGACGCCGAGGCTCAGACGCAGACCGACACCATCTGCCCCTACTGCGGCGTCGGCTGCACGCTGACGTTGCACGTGCAGGACAACACGATCGTCAAAGTGATGTCCCCGCCAGACAACGCCGTCACCAGCGGCAACCTGTGCGTCAAGGGCCGCTTCGGCTTCCAGCACGTCCAGAACCGCCCCGACTGAGTCGACCCTGCGGGGGATCAAGCCGAGTGTTCCCGGGACCCGAGTGCGACCGGCCCCAAAACCCCGCCGCCCACACTCGGGTGGGGCGTCAGCTCCGGGCGTCGACGAGCTCGACGTCGTAGGGTCGCAGCGCCTGATCGGCGGTCACGAGTACCAGCGACTCCAGTTGTGCTTGCGCGACGAGCATTCGATCGAAGGGATCGCGATGATGGGGCGGAAGATCGGGGGCGCGCTCGGCATGTGCGGCCGCCACTGGAAGCTCCACGAACCCCCCGGCCACAAGCTGTGCAACCAACCCATCAGGGAACGCCAGCTTGCCGATCGCCCGCTTGATCCCCAGCTCCCAGGGCGTCACGGCTGAGAAGTAGACCTCGTCGGCGACAACGAGCTGCTCGCGGCACCGGACGCCGAGCGATGGATGACTGCCGAGCCACCACAGCGCAACGTGACTGTCGACCAACAGCCTCACGGCATCGCAGCCTGGGCTGACTGCTCGAACAGCGACGCCACGTCACCGTCGGGGCCGATCTCGTCGCCGATGTACTCGACGCGATCGGTCCACGCACCCGGCGCTCGGCGGGGTCGCGGCGGAGGCCAGGCGATGATCTTGGCCACCGGGTGTCCATTGCGGGCCACGATGACGTCGTTGCCCTCCTCCACCGATCGGATCAGCTCGGACAACCGACTCTTGGCCTCATGGGTGTTCACCACCTGTGTCGTCACGGACCTAGTCTAGCTGAGGTCGACCGGACGGGTCGGTGCGTTCAAATCGGGTTGGGTGGCGGGGTGGCCGAGCAGCACGTCGATGGTTCTTCGGCGTCGCCGACGGGTCGAGCGGGCTCGCCGTTGGTCGACGCAGTGATCGGCGACCTCCACCAGGTCGTGCCGGCAATCGCCGCCGAGATCCGGCGCCGCCGCAACGCGTAGCGGATCTCGCTCGTCGTTGGCAATCTCGGCGTCGATGTAGATGTCGGCGTGCTGGATCACGGCTGGCACACCAGGAGTGAGGCTCAGGGAGCGGCGTCGCCGTCGTCGGTGCTGATCGGGTCGAGCTGAGCTGGAGGTGTCCGGAGGTCGAGCTCGCTCACCGCGCCGCCGGTGATGGAGACCTGGCACACGTCCGCTCCGCTCGGATCGAGCAGCCACCAGCTGCCCTCACGCAGCTCGC
>JALZMG010000231.1 GCA_030858325.1 Actinomycetota bacterium
GCCTGCAACGCTCCCTTGCGCCCGAAGCGGTCGCCGAGCGCGGCTGCGCTGAACAGCAGCCCGGCGAAGACGAGCGCGTAGGAGTCGACCATCCACTGCACCTCGGTGTTCGACGCCTCGAGGCCGCCACTCTGGAGCGGGCGTTGCAACGTCGGGAGGACAACGTTGAGCACGGTGTTGCCGACGATGACGATGAGCAGCGACAGGCACAGCACGGCGAGCGTCTGCCAGCGGTGGTCGTAGACCGTTGGATCGATGCCGTCCAGGTCACCGCGACCGCTCTCAACCGCTACGCCGGTGTCTCGTTCTGATGGAGTTTCCACAGCTCAGCCCCTGTATATACGTGGTCGCCACCCGCTGTTCCGCTACGCTAGCGTAGTGAGGTGCGTACCCGACCGGACGAACCCGAAATCTCGTAGGTGACCGATGGCACGTCCGCGGAGTGAGGAGGCCCGGCGCAAGGCCCTGGCTGCGGCGGCCGAGTTGATCGTCGAGCGCGGAGTGTCGAGCCTCAGCATCGAGGAAGTGGCGGCCCGTTCCGGCGTCGCCAAGACGACGATCTACCGCCACTGGCCGGAACGGGCGTCGCTGATCATCGACACCGTCCGCTCGACGTTCGAGCACGTCGGCACTCCGGACACTGGCTCCCTGCGCGGTGATCTGTTGACGTTCTTCGGGGGCCTCGTGCGTGCCGACCTCAGCGGCACGACCGGACGGATCATGCCTTGCCTCATCGACGCCGCCGGGCGTGACCCGGAGATCGAGACGCTGCTCGAACGCATCGGCGTCGAGCGCCAGCAGCCGGTCCTGGCGATCGTCGCCCGCGCCCAGGCTCGTGGCGAGCTGCCAGCCGAGTTGGATCCGACGGTCGTCATCGGCACCATCGTCGGCCCGATCGTGTTCCGCAAGCTCGTCCAGCGCCTGCCCGTGGACCTGGCCTATGTCGAGGCCTGCCTCGACGTCGCCATCGGCGGGCTCGGCGGCCACGCGCGATGAGTATCGCCAGCGGTGGCGGTCGGTCCTGACAGTCCATCCGTGCTGACGAAGGAGCGAGACCTGCCCAAGATCACCCCCAACCTGTGGTTCGACACCGAGGGCGAAGACGCCGCCACGTTCTACTGCTCGGTGTTCCCCAACTCGCAGATCACGCACGTGACGCACGACGGAGACGCCGGTCCACGGCCCGCGGCTCTGTGTTGACCGTCGAGTTCGTGCTCGATGGGCAGGAGTACACGGCGATCAACGGCGGGCCCGAGTTCCACTTCGACGAGGCCATCTCGCTCCGCCCCGCCCGCAACGAGCGGGCGATGAAGGCGATGTTCGAGATGCGCCAGCTCGACGTCGCCGCGCTGCACGCCGCCGCCGCCGCTGACGGTCCCTGACGCAGGCCTGGACGCGCGCATCTTGATGCTACAGTGGGTGCATCCGTACGACATTTACACTGGATGACGATGTTGCGGCCGAGGTCGATCGGGTCCGCCGCGCCGAAGGACTGGGCATCAGCGATGCGGTCAACCGCCTGATCCGCGCCGGGATGGTCGGCCGTGCGGCCGGGCAGCCCTATACACATCGAGCGGCCGATCTGGGACTTCGTGTCGATGTCACCGACATCGCCGCCGTCCTCGAGATCCTCGACGAGGACTGACGTTCCGTGCTCGTCGATGCCAACATCCTGCTCTACGCCGTCGACAGCGCCAGCCCGCATCATCAGCGGGCGAGCGCATGGCTCGTCTCGGCACTCACCGGTCAGCGACGAGTGGGTCTTCCCTGGCAATCGCTCGGTGCCTTCCTGCGCATCGCCACCCACCCGCGGGTCACCGCGCGGCCGCTCTCCGCAGACGGAGCGTGGTCGTATGTGCGCGCGTGGCTCGATGCCGATCCCTGCTGGATCCCTCCTACCACCGAACGCACCGCGGCGATCTACGGCGAATTGGCAATCACCCACGGGGTGACCGGCAACCTGGTTCCCGACGCCATGCTGGCTGCCCTGGCGATCGAGCACGGGCTCGGGGTCGTCAGCGCCGACACCGATTTCGCCCGCTTCCCCGAAGTCCGCTGGTCGAACCCGCTGACCGGCTGAAGAGACCGTTCTGTCCTTTCCGATCGGCCGGATCCGGCCGATCGGGAAGGACAGTTCGGGGTGTTCAGCCGACGGAGCCCTCCATCTGCAGCTCGATCAGGCGGCTCCACTCGACGGCGTACTCCATCGGCAAGGTGCGCGTGATCGGCTCGATGAAGCCGTTGACGACCATGCCCATGGCCTGCTCCTCGGAGAGCCCGCGACTCATCAGGTAGAACAGCTGCTCATCGGCGACCTTGGACACCGTGGCTTCGTGGCCGATCTGGGCGTCGCGCTCGCCAACTTCCATGTAGGGGAGCGTCCAGCTCTCGGAATCGTCGTCGAGGATCAACGCGTCGCACTGGACGTGCGACTTGCAGCCGTGAGCGCCCTCGTCCACACGCACGAGACCCCGATAGGTCGTCTTGCCGCCATCCTTGCTGATCGACTTGGACACGATCTTCGACGTCGTCTCCGGCGCCGCATGGATCATCTTCGCCCCGGCGTCCTGGTGCTGCCCTGCCCCCGCATAGGCCACTGAGAGCACTTCCCCGGTCGCCTTTGGTCCGACGAGGTAGACGCTCGGGTACTTCATAGTGAGCTTGGATCCAATATTACCATCGATCCATTCCATGTGTCCCTCGGCTTCGACACGGGCTCGTTTTGTTACCAAGTTGTAGACGTTCGGGCTCCAGTTCTGGATCGTCGTGTACGTCACGCGGGCCGACGGCTTGACGACGATCTCGACGACGGCGGAGTGCAGCGAGTCGCTCGTGTACACCGGGGCCGAGCAGCCCTCGATGTAGTGCACCTGCGACCCCTCGTCGGCGATGATCAGCGTGCGCTCGAACTGGCCGGCGTTCTCGGCGTTGATGCGGAAATACGCCTGCAGCGGCATCTCGCACTCGACGCCGGGCGGCACGTAGATGAAGCTGCCTCCACTCCACACGGACGTGTTCAAGGCGGCGAACTTGTTGTCCCCGGGCGGGATGATCGTGCCAAAATACTTCTGGACGAGGTCGGGGTATTCACGAAGTGCTGTGTCCATGTCGCAGAACAAGATGCCCTGCGCCTCCAGCTCCACCCGGTTGCGGTGGTACACGACTTCCGATTCAAACTGTGCAGTGACGCCTGAAAGGTATTGGCGCTCGGCCTCGGGGATGCCGAGCTTCTCGTAGGTCGCCTTCATCTGCTCGGGCAGGTCGTCCCAGTCATCGACCTGCTCGCCGGACGGGCGGAGGTAGTAGTAGATGTCCTGGAAGTCGATGTCCGGCATGTTCACGGCGAACCACTCGGCCATCGGCTTGCGATCGAACAGGCGCAGGCTGCGCTGGCGCATCTGCGTCATCCAGCGCGGCTCGCCCTTCCACCACGAGATCTGGTCGACGACGCCCGGGTTGATGCCCTTCACCGGATCGAAGGCGTACTCGACGTCGTCACGCCAGCCCAGCTGGTACTTGGTCAGGTCGAGATCGAACGAGGTCATCGGACGCTCCTGATGCGTGGGGGAATTTGCACTACCGCCATAGTAACAATTCACCCGGGGCTTCACCCCCGTGGACCCCCAAGACTGGCGACCCCCCGGCGGCCGCCGTCAGCCGGCGCGTGCTGGCGTCAGCTCAGACGACCGAGTCTGGCGTCGTCACGCGGCGCAAGACGCCGCGGCCGGCAGCTGCGCTCAGGCGGCGTCGGGGCGGACGTCGATGCGCGCGGCGATGCGGCCGTCGACGTCGACGTCCAGGTCGCTGTCGCCGGCGGTGTCGATCTCGATGAAGATGCACTCGCCGGGGCAGGCCTCGGCGGCGTGCACGGCGTCTTGGATCCGGCGGAAGGGGACGGCGGCGAGCGAGCCGGACCCGCCGGGGTCGTTGAGTGTCAATCCGCCCTCACGGACGTAGGCGATACCGTCCTCCAACTGCACGAACACGTCCGGACAGTGATCGACACACAGCCCGTCGCCGGTGCACAGGTCTTGGTCGATCCACACGCGCATGGCGGGATGAACGGTAGCGGGGCACGGCCGGACTGACCCGGCGGGACGCGCCGGGCACCACCCGGCCATAACCTCCCTGCGCACATGACGTCTCCGGCCACACCCCCCACCACGCTCCCCGCGCCCCCTGTCGCCCCGTCGCGTCCGCACACGTGGGCGCGCCCGAACGGCGCCGTCGAGGACCCGTACGCGTGGCTGCGCGACCGCGCCGACAGCGCGACGCTGGACTACCTGCGCGCCGAGAACGAATACGCCGACGCGTTCTTCACGGCCCACGCCGACCTGGTGCAGACGGTGTTCGGCGAGATCAAGTCGCGCATTCAGGAGACCGACGAGTCCGTCCCCGTCCGCCACGGACCATGGTGGTATGTGACGAGGACCGTCGAAGGCCTGTCATATCCCGTGTTCTGTCGCGGCCGCACGCTGGAGCAGGCCACGGCCGACGTGATCCTCGACTGCAACGTCGAGGCGGCGACGGCGGCGCAGACCGGGCAGGACTATTTCGACGTCCACGCCGTCGAAGCCTCGCCCGACCACCGCCTGCTGGCCTGGTCGAGCGACCTCGACGGGGGCGAGCTGTACACGCTGCGCGTGCGCGACCTCGACAGCGGTCGCGATCTACCCGACGAGCTGACAAGCACATCATCGTGGGGCGGTGTGGCCTGGTCAGCCGACGGGCAATGGCTGTTCTACGCCCGACCCGACGAGCAGATGCGCCCCTTCGAGATCTGGCGGCACCGCCTCGGCACGGCACCCGACGAGGACGTCCTCGTCCTGCGCGAGTCCGACGAGCGTTTCTCCCTCGACGTCTCCTCGACGCGCAGCGAGCGGTGGATCGTCATCTCCGCCGCCAGCAAGACGAGCTCGGAAGCGTGGCTGATCCCCGCCGACGAGGCCACGACGCACGCGCGCCCCGTGCGACCACGCGCCGAAGACGTCGAGTACTCCGTCGACGACTGGGGCGACCGGTTCGTGGTGCTGACGAACCTCGAGGCGCCGGACTTCCGGGTGATGACCGCGCCGACCGACGCGCCCGGCGACTGGTCCGAGTACGTCGCCCACCAGCCGGGCCGGCGGATCAAGTCGGCCGAGCCGTTCCGCGACCACCTCGTCGTGCACGAGTGGAGCGACGCCCAACCCGCCGTGCGGGTGCTGCGCAACGACGGGACGGAGCAGTCCCTCGACTTCGGACCCGAGCCACACGACCTGGAACTCGGCGCCAACGCCGAGTGGGCGACCACCGAGCTGCGCCTGTCGTACCAGTCGCTGACGACACCGGCGTCGGTGTGGGACGTCGACGTTCTGTCCGGCGAGCGGGTGCTGCGCAAGCAGACCCCGACGCCCGGCGTCGATCTCGAGGCGTACACGTCGACGCGCGCGTGGGCGACGGCGAAGGACGGCACGCAGGTTCCGTTCGACATCGTGCGCCACGTCGACACGCCCGTCGACGGCACCGCGCCGTGCCTCGTCTACGGCTACGGCTCCTACGAGGCGTCGATGCCCCCGTGGTTCTCCGCCGCCCGCCTGTCGCTGCTCGATCGCGGCATGGCCTGGGTGCTCGCCCACCCGCGTGGCGGCGGTGAGCTGGGACGGCGCTGGTATCTCGACGGGAAACTGTTGAACAAGCACAACACGTTCACGGACACGCTGGCGGTCACCGAGCACGTCGCCGCGAGCGGGCTCGCCGACCCGAGCCGCATCGCCATCCGCGGCGGCAGCGCCGGCGGGTTGCTCGTCGGTGCCTGCATCATCATGCGCCCGGACCTGTTCGCCAGCGCCGTCGCCGAGGTGCCGTTCGTCGACGTCGTGACGACGATGTCCGACGAGTCGATCCCGCTCACCGTCACCGAATGGGAGGAGTGGGGAAACCCGCGCGACGTCGAAGCCG
>JALZMG010000233.1 GCA_030858325.1 Actinomycetota bacterium
GACGCCGACGTCCTGCGCCGCCTGCTGTCGTATTCCAAGTCGACCGCCGGCGGGATGATGACGCCCGAGCTGATCGTGCTCGGCCCGACCGCCACGGTCGCCGAGGCGTTGGCGCAGATCCGCCAACCGGACTGGGTCGTCAGCATCGCCGCCCAGGTGTTCGTGTGCCGCCCACCGTTCAAGGCCCCGACCGGCCGCTTCCTCGGCACGGCGCACGTCCAGCGGCTGCTGCGCGAGCCGCCGAGCATGGAGCTGCGTCACTGCGTCAGCGACGACCCGACGGTCGCCCCGGACGCCACCGACGGCGCCGTCGCCGAAATGCTCGCCAGCTACGACATGCTCGCCGTCGCCGTCTGCGACCAGGGCGGCCGTCTGCTCGGTGCGGTCACCGTCGACGACGTGCTCGACCGTCAGCTGGGGACCGGGTGGCGCCAACGGGGGGTGACGCCCCGGGTCAGGTCGGCGTGACGCCATGGTGAAGCGCCGCGAGGACCTGACCACCCCGCGCGCCAAGCCGCGCCTCGGGGTGCAGTACGACGCCGACGCGTTCGGCCGGTTCAGCGAGTCGATCGCCAGGTTCCTCGGCACCGCCAGGTTCCTCGTGTTCCAGACCGTCGTCATCGCCGTCTGGATCGCCTACAACCTGCTCGCGCCGGAGCGGTTCCAGTTCGACCCGTGGGACCGTGGCCTCGTCCTCTTGACGCTCGTGCTGTCGCTGCAGGCCTCCTACGCGGCGCCGTTGATCCTGCTCGCCCAGAATCGTCAGGAGCGGCGCGACCGCGTGCAGTCCGAGCTCGATCGAGGCGTCGCCGACCGCACCCAGGCGGACACCGAGTTTCTCGCTCGTGAGATCGCCGGCGTCAGGCTGATGCTCGCCGACGTCGTCACGAACGAGGAGTTGCGCGAACAGCTCGACCAGCTGGCGAACGCCATCGGCACGCTGACGCAGCGTCTGGATCCTCTGGCCGCCGACGACGAGGTCGCCGACGAGTCGCCGGTGCTCGGCTGAGCGGCCGGCTCAGGCCACGTGGGCGCGGGCGCTGATCTGCGCGGCGACGAGCGCGACGAGTTCGACCGTTGCCGTTGAGAACTCGGCGGCGTCGGCCAGCGCGGCGAGGTGGTCGCCATCCAGCTCGCGCACCGTCGCGCCGAGTGCGGCGGCGAGCGCGCGCTGCTTGGCCGGCCGCACGAGGTGATCCTTCGTCGTCACCAAGACGGCGGCGGGGACGTCCAGGCGGTGGGCCCACTCCCGCGCGTCGTAGTCGGCCAGCGCACGGCCGGCGTCGACCATGGCGAACGCGTCGTTGCGGGACATCTCGCTGACCAGCCACGGGATGTACGGCTGCAGCTGGTGATCGACGCCGAGCAGCTTGGGCACGGCCCGGTTGAGGTAGCGGCGGTAACCCTTCGTCCGCAGCCAGGAGCCGCCGACGGGGAGGACGCGCCAGAGCACGCGTTCACGCAACGTCGCCCTCCACTCCAGTGCCGTCGCCTGCAGGACGAGCCCGGCGACGAGCGCCGGGTGCCGGCGGGCCAGGTGCAGCGCAACCGGGCCGCCCATCGAGTAGCCGACGGCGATCACGCGCGGCAACCCAAGCGCCCCGATGACGGCGGCGGCATCGTCGGCCGCTGCTTCCAGTGTGAACGCGTCGGGCGAACGCAGGCCACGACCGTGGCCGCGATGGTCGATGCCGACGAACGACGCCGCCGTCGCCAACTCCTCGTAGGCGGCGAGGAACTGCAGGTCGCTGGCCGCCGTCCAGCCGTGCAGCAAGACGACCGTCGGCGCAGCCGGGTCCGGGTGCCGATGGATGCGGACGAAAAACTCGCCGCGCCCGTCGACGCGCACGGTGCGGCCCTCGGGCAGCCACGGCAGGAGAAACTCGCTCCGCTCACGCTCGCTCACTGGTGCAGCATCGCCTCGCGCCGACAATGGTTCACTTGCTCGAAGACTCGCTCGCCCACGCGGAGACAGGGTAACGACGGCGCTGCATCATTCGTGGGGGATACCGGTGAAGGCCTGGACGCGCACCCCGCCGCGACCGACGGCGCGCAGCAGCTCGAGCGCGGGAAGGTCGGCGTCGGCCGACGTGAGCACGCCCGCCGCAGCGCCGTCGGCGACGTGATCGACGAAGGCCCCGGCCACCGCCGCGGCGGCAGTCCCGATCAGCTCGGCGATGCCGGCGACGGGGGTCACTCGACCGCCGTGCTCGTCGTTCCCCCTGGCTTCCACGCGCAGCGCGCCGACGCCGCCTTCGCGGTGCGGCGGGCTGAGCATCGGGAAGCGGGCCGTCAGCCGGTCGCGCCTGGTGGCCGAGACCCGCGCGCTGATCCTGCGCACGGCCGGGAACGCCCGCCGCAACAGAACGGGGTCGGGAATACCGGCGCGGTAGCAGTCGCGGGCCCCGACCGGTTCCGGGAACCAGCACAGCTCGCGGCCGCTGCCCGCCGGAGAGCGCTCGATCCAGTCGTCGTCGTGCCAGCCGACCGCCCACCCGCCGAGTGCGTCATGATGCTCCCGAGCGCAGGCCGGGCCGGCGGTCCCGTGCACTGCGACATGCAGTTCGTCGCAACCGCTCATGCCGGCGACGAGGTAGCGGGCGAGCAGGCCGCTGAGTCCAGGCGACGCCGCCGCGCCGACGACGAGCGTGACCCCCGCGGCGCGGGCGTCGTCGTCCAGGTCGAGCATGGAGCGGATGTCGTCCAAGCCGCCGCTCGTCGAGATCACGTGCACGCCGGCCCGCAACAGCTCGGCGGCGCGCGGCGCGTGCGGACCGCCCATCGCCAGCACCACGATCTCCGCCGGCAGATCGTGCTCGCGCACCTCATGCGTCGTCGCGACGAGCCGCCGCACACGATCGGCGACGACGCCGTGGCCGACGATGCCGACGGTCGTCATCGTGTCGCTGCCGGCACGGTTGCCGTCACGGTTCCGGCAGGTCGACAGGCTGCCAGCCGCCATGCTGGGGAGGCGTGCCACCGCGCCCGCGCAACCGCAACGCCCCGGCGATGGCCCCGGCCATTGACAGGGCGACGAGGGCCCGGCGCAACAGCTTCACGCCGCCAGACGCTACTCGTGCGTCCCCGGCCGTCGCTGCCGCCGCATGATGCTCTGTGTGAGCACATACGTCGACTCTCGACGTATGTGCTCACACAGAACGGTGGACGGCGGAGGGGGCGCTCATTCTGATACTTCAACTCAATCGTGTAGACATCCGTTGACGTTGATCGGGATATCCGCTGAGGCTGCTGCCATCCTCGGGACCGCCACCTTGCGGGACACGATCGACGCCTCGCTTCGTGAGATCGTCGACGCCAAGCGCCGACTCGAACTCATCGCCATCCTCAGCGAACCGGAACGTTTCGACTTTGACACCGCCGAGCGCGCATGGGAGCCGAGAAGTTGAGTCGACGACGACACGAGCTGAGGACTTCCTCCGAGAGTTATACTTCATGGTATGACTCATCGCGTCGGCGTCAAGGGCCAGGTTGTCATCCCCAAGAACCTCCGCGACGAACTCGGGATCGAGACCGGTGACGAGATCACGTTCTGGCGCGACGGTGATCACGTCGCGCTCAAGCCGGTCGGACGCCGGGAACTGCGCGGTCGCTTCCAAGATCACGACCTGGTCGCCGCCCTCGCCGCCGAGCGCGCGACGGAGCGACGTCGCGGACGATGACGGCCGTACTCGACTCGTGGGCCATCCTGGGCTACCTCCAAGACCAAGGCCGTGCGGCCTTCGAGGTCGAGAACCTCTTGTCGACGCAACGGCCTCTCGTCAGCTGGATCAATCTCGGCGAGGTTTTCTACATCCTTCGCCGAGAGGCCGGTGAGGACGCCGCCATCTCGGCCGTGCGTGATCTCCGCGACGTCGTCACGGCCGAGCTACCGAGCGCCAGACGCGTGCTCCAGGCCGGCCGGATCAAGTCCGACTACCCGCTTGCGTACGCCGACGCATTCGCGGCTGCGACCGCGCAGGCCCACGAAGCCGAACTGTGGACCGGTGATCCGGAGCTCCTTGTCGACGATGCACCATGGACATGGCGAGATCTTCGTTGACCCGCATCGTGTTGCCGCCGTGCGCGCGCCCGGCTTCACCGAGAGCGGACGTCGTCCGGGCCGACCACCTCGACGAGGCGGCTGGCGCCCCGCGCAGCCGGCCATCGCGTGACACGAGCGCGGCGTCCAGCATTCGCGCGAGTGCCACGTACTCCGCGTCGTAGGTCTTGGCCCAGCCGAGTTCTCGGGCGACATCACGGGCCGCTGCGTACAGCGGGGCGCTGGCGCGCCGCCTGATCGGGGCGCGCATGACGCGCTCGAACGTGATCGTGCCCAGCGGTTCGGACAACTCGCCACGCCACCGCATCTCTTTGAGCACCGATGTCGCCTCCGACCAGAGAAGCGCAGGCGCGAAGAACGCGACCTCGTTCATGCTCCCGAAGCTCTCGAAACCCCCCTCTGAGCTGAGGCGGCGATGTAGAGGGCCGCGCTGGCGTCGATGACCAGCACTCAGCGACCCGAGCGCGAGCGGTCGAGGGCGGCGAGAAAGTCCGGCATCGCTTCGCCGGTCGCGGTCCGGGCGTCGAGTCCTGACGCGATCAGTTCGCGTGGTGCGACGAGGGCGTCCAGCACGTCGACGTCGACGACATGTTGCGTCCCGACGCGCTGGGAAGGGAGACGGCCCTCGCGGATCCAACGCCTGATGGTTTCCGGGTTCCGGGCGACACGCTGCGCCGCCTCCGGGACGGTGAGCACTGTTGTAGTATACGACGACATCGGCTGAGCGCGTGACCAAGCGGACGACGCGGTGTTTGCTCGTCGATTTCGTAGATCAGCCGGGATGGACCTCCATGACCCCCCCCAATTGCTCACGGTCGCCTCGCCAGGGGTCCCTCGGAGTCAACGAGACACAGCTCACCAGCTGCTTTCAGTGGGGCTAACAAGAATCGAACTTGTGACCTCATCCTTATCAGGGATGCGCTCTAACCGACTGAGCTATAGCCCCGAGGCCGGGCGTCGAGACTACCGCAGGGGCGGGCGTCCTCAACCGGCCGGCGGGCGCGGCTGACGGGCCGGGAGGTTCGTCGGCGGACCGGCCAGCGGACCGGAAGGATCGCCGTCGGCGGTCGGGCGGCGGACGACGAAGCGGCGCATCGGCGCCGCCGTTCGCTCGACGACCTCTTCTTCGAGGACCGTGAAGCGCACGCCGCCGACGAGGTCCGTGATCAGGTTGAACAGCGTGGCCGCCAGCACGGCCGCGCCGGTCAGGCCGACCACCCCGAACAGCCCGGCCACCCACAGGCTGTGGTAGATCTCGCCGCCGTGGAACTCGAACGTGTCCCACCCGAACGACTCGAAGAATCGTTCCAGGTTGTCGATCGTGCCCGTCGCGTAGGCCACGTTCCAGAGGAGCACGCCGGCGGTCAACGCCACGCCGTACAGCACGACGTTGAAGACGGCGGCGATCTTGAACACGCTCCACGGATCGACGTGGCGCACGACGCGCGTCACCTTGCGCACGCGCGGCCGGCGCCCGAGCACACGCGGAACCGGCGCGATGTCGTGCGACGTGAACGACGCCTGCGGCGGCGGTGGCTCGTGAGCGATCGACGGGCCGACCAGTAGCGGCGGTTGGTCGACGGGAATCTCGACTCGATCGACGGGGCGCGGCTCCGGCTGACTCGGTGGCACCACCACGGGAACAGGTACCGGCGCGACGCGGTCGAGCGCCTTCGACGTGGGCGGAGCCTGCGCCGCCCGCTTGGCAGGTGCCGGCGGGCGAGGCTGGGCAGGCGGCCGCGGCGGGGCGAGTGACCGCGGCGGGGCGGTCACCGCGACCCGGCGGGTGACCGTGCTCGACGAGGCCCCGCGAACCGATGACGTGCCGCGCTGCGGCTTCGGAGCACGCGAACCGGACACCGGGTCGAGCGTCGTGCGCTTCTGGCGGCCGGTCGTCACCGCGCCGGCTGCGTGATGTCCGTTGCCCGAGCCGTTGCCGTTGCCGGTCGCCACCGCCGGATCGTCACGCTCGGTGACGGGCATGGGGTGCTCGGCGGACGGATCGACCAATCCCCCGAGGCGCTTGCTCGGGCTCACGACGAATCAGTGTAGGCAGCGACTCACGCCGGCGGCAGGGCAGCGCGCGGATCTGCCGTCGACGCTGCTCAGTTCTCGACCGGGCCGCCGGTTGCCGCCGCGGTGGCGCGCGCCGCGCCGACGCGCACGACGACCGTGACGGAGCGACCGCTCCTCGACCACGTGACGAGCGTGGCGCCGTTGGCGGCGGCGAGTCGGGATGAGGCGTGCCGGCCACCTTCGACACCGGCCAGCGCAGCCGCATCAGCCGCCGAGCGGGCGCGTGCGGCGTCGATCACGTTGCCTGCCAGGTCGGCGGTCGCCAGCGCCAACACGGCGGCCATCCCCGCCAGCGCGGCGACCAGCGGCACTGCCTGACCACGCTCATTGCGCCACCGCGATCGGCGAGCGCCCTTGCTCAGCGTCGCACGCGCGACCTCGTG
>JALZMG010000238.1 GCA_030858325.1 Actinomycetota bacterium
TAGGCGTTGCGCTGGGGGCGGCTGCGCACGTGTTCCCACTCGGGCAGGCAGCGCACGAGCAGGCTGCGCTGATCGAGCGCCTCGAGCACGTCGATCGCGCGGTGGCCCTGGGCGAGCAGGCCGAGCAACTCCTCGAGCGCGCCGGGCGGCCATCCTGCTGCCCACGCCGCCGGATCGAGCTCGGCGGCCAGGCGATCGAGCGAGCCGCGGCCAATGGGGATGTCCCGCTGCGCCGCCGTACACGCGACCCGCCAAAGCAGCGCCGGATCGTCGGTCGGGTCGGCGCGGCCGGACAACTCGACGAGCCGGTCGACGACGATCACGCCATCAGCCGCCCGCTCCTCCCTGCCGACCTGGTGGCGTGCGAGATGACGCCATGCGCCGTCGGCGATCCAGGCGATCGTCCGCGCCGCGGCAGCGATGCCCGCCATCAGCGCGTCCGAGCACTCGAGGCCGAGCTCGGCGGCGACGCCGTCCTGGTCGGCGAGGCGCAGCACGTCCCCCGGCCGGCCGGTGACCCGATGCAGGGCGACGCGTGCGCCCAGCAGCGTCTCGTAGCACTCGTCGAGGAGGGCAAGGTCGTCGGCTGGGACGAGCAGGTCGGCGTCGGCAGCCCACCACAGAGAGTGCACATCGCGCAGCCCGCCGTGCCCGTCTTTGAGATCGGGTTCGAGCAGGTAGGCGACGTCGCCCGCCTGCTCGCGCCGCTCGATCACCCTGGAGCGGAGCGCGTCCAGCCACCGCCGCCCGTGCTTGCGCCAGCGCGCACGACCTTCGGTGCTGACGCGATCGGCCAGCTCGTCGTCACCGTCCAGCCGGCGGACCGACAGCAGCGCCGTGGCCGTGTCCAGATCGTCGTCCGCAAGCGCCATTTGCTCGTCGAAGGAGCGCACGGCGTAGCCGAGCTTGAGGCCGAGATCCCAGAGCGGGTACCACAGCGCCGCCGCCACCTCGTCCACGCCCTTCGCCCGCCGGTCATGGACGAGCAGCACGTCGACGTCGCTGTGCGGGGCGAGCTCGTTGCGGCCGTAACCGCCGACGGCGAGCAGCGCGACGGTTCCCTTGCGCCGCGCTCCGGCCGCCCGCACGGCGTCGGCGAAGACGTGCACCAGCAGCTCGTCGGTGGCGGCGGACAGCGTGCGACACAGGGGGCGCCCGCCGAGGCTGCGGTCGGCGATGATCTCGGCGCGCCGCGACGTCACGGTCGGAGCCATCAGCACGAGGGTACGCGCCCACCGCCAAGCGTGCCTGGTGAACGAGCGACCAGGGTCGCCAGGAGCCGCCGCGTCGTACTCGGTAGGGTGACGCCGTGCGTGCGCTGTGGAGGGGATCCGGCGCCCGCGCGGCGATCGCCGTGGTGATCGTGCTCGCCACCGCCTGCGCCGGCGATGACGCATCCCCGCCGTCGTCACGACGGCCCGCCGTGACGACGACGACCGCCGCCGCACGCCCCGATGACGGCACCCTGACCGTCGGCCTGCTGTTGCCGACGACCGGCGACGGCGCGACGATCGGGCAGTTCATGACCGACGGGGCGAGGCGGGCGATCGACGAGATCAACGCCGTCGGTGGCGTTGGAGGCAGACCCGTCGCCATCGTCACCGCCGACGAGGGCGCGACGCCTGCCGAGGCCGCCGACGCCATCGAGCAGCTGATCGACGCCGACGTCGACGCCGTGGTCGGGCCGGCCTCGTCGACGATCGCGCTCTCCACGCTCGATCTCCTCGTCGCCGCCGACATCCTGACCTGCTCGCCGTCGGCCACGACACTGGCGCTGGACGCATTCCCCGACGACGACCTGTTCTTCCGCACCGCGCCGAGCGACTCGCTGCAGGCGCTCGGGCTGGCCCAGCTCGCCGAGCTCACCGGCGAGACGGCCGTTGCGGTGGCGTGGCTGGACGACGTCTACGGTCGACCGTTCGCGTCGACCACGATCGCCGAGATCGAGTCGCGCAACGTGCCGTTCCGTCTCGTCGCCGACATCCCCTTCAGGGCTGTCGACGACGACTTCACCGACGAGGCTGAGCGAGTCGCCGAGCAGGAGCCGGGCGTCGTCATCGTCGTCGCCGACGCCAGCAGCGGATCACGCTTCCTCGGCGCGCTCGGCGCGGCATACGCGCAGGTCCCGAATGACGACGTGCCGGACATCATCATCAGCGACGCCATGCGCCGGCGGCCGTCACCGCAACCGATCCTCGATCTGCCGCCCGCGGTGCGCGACAAGATCCGCGGGTTGGCTCCTGCCGCAGGCGGCGCCGAGGACCTCAACGGACCGTTCGCCACGAACGCGTACGACTGCGCCAACCTGATCGCGCTCGCCTCGGTTGTCGCCGGATCGGACAACCCGCGAGCGATGGCGCGCGAGCTACCGGGGCTGACCGCCAACGGTGAGCAGTGCGAGACGTTCGCCGACTGCGCCAGCTCGCTCAACGAGGGGCGCCTCGTCAACTACGACGGCCCCGCCGGCCCGGTCCAGCTGGATGCCAGCGGTGAGCCGTCCAGCTCCCGCTTCGACCAGTTCGACTTCGGCGAGGACGGTGTCGACCGTTCGGTGCGCCAGCTCGTCGTCAACGCCTGACGGCTCGGCGGCGCACAGGCGATCAGCGCGCAGCGGTGTCGAGCGCCTCGTCGAGCGTCGTCAGGTAGCCGACGTAGAAGCGGCCGAACTCGCCGTACAGCGCCGAACCCTTGTCGAAGCGCATCGTGTAGACGACGTCTTTGACCACCTCCGGCGTCGTCGCGAACAGCGTGACACCCCACTCGAAGTCGTCGAGCCCGGTCGAGCCGGTGATCAGCTGGACGACCTTGCCGGCGAACGTGCGGCCGCTCTTGCCGTGCTCGCGCATGAGCCGGTGGCGCTCCTCGTACGGCGTCGCGTACCAGTTGGCGTGAGCCTCCCGGCGCTTCGTCATCGGGTAGAAGCAGAACACCGGCTTGCCGGCCGGAGGCAACTGTGGGTACAGCCGCTCGGTCACCATGTGCTCCGGCATCCCCTTGGCGTACTCGCTGACCTCGGTGATGCTGACGTAGCTGTCGACGATATCCAGGCCGGCGCGAGCGAGGCCCGTCTGCAGCGCGCGTAGAACCGACCAATCCGGGTGCAGCGCCATCACCGCGAGGTCGCACTTGTGTCCGAGCATCGCCGCCGTCACGACCTGCGCGTCCGCCCCCGTCGCCGCCTTGACCGCCGCGGCTGCCGCCTCGCCGTCGAACCCGGCGGTCGGCTTGAGGAACAGGTGAAGCACGGCCAACCCGGTCTCGGTGCGCATGACCTCCAGGCTACGGACGGTGGACGAAGCCGCGGCGGACGGACATGTGTGGCGTGCGGGTCGCCCTGGTGCGCCCCATCACGATCGCACTGCGGCACCGTTGCTCCGGAGCTCTTGAAGCATAAAGGTTCCACGGCCACCGACGGGTTCGATCGATGCGCCGATCGCGGACGCCTTCAGGGCGCATACACGTTGTAGGAGTCGGTGCGCACGAAGCCGAGGAGCGTCATCCCGGCCGTGCGGGCGGCCTGCACGGCGAGTGCGGTGGGTGCGCTGACGGCGACGAGCGAACCGAACCCGGCGGCCCACGCCTTTTGCACCATCTCCACGGAGGCCCGCCCGCTGACGAACAGGCCGCGCCCCGTTGCGGGCAGGTCACCGGCCAGGTGTAAAGCCCCCACCACTTTGTCCACGGCGTTGTGCCGACCGACGTCCTCTCGAGTAACGAGCACGCGTCCTTGACGATCGAACGCCGCCGCGGCATGGACGGCGCCTGTCGCGTCGAACAGACCCTGCCCGGTGAGCACCCGCTCGGGCATCGACGCCAGGACGGCGGCGGCGATCGGGTCGGTCGCGGGCAACGGCGCCAGCCGATCGAGCAGGTCGTCGATCTGGTCGCTGCCGCACCAGCCGCAACTCGACGACGTCAGACCGAGCCGTGCCGTCGGCACCGGCGCCCGCCCGCTCGTCTCGACGGTGACGACGTTGAACGCCGTCGCCAGCGCCGAGGCGCGGACCTCGCGACCATCGACGCCACCGACGCCGGCCAATTCTGGCGGAGCGCAGTAGCGGACGCCGGTCACCGGTGCGCCGGCCAGCAGGCCTTCGGTGAAGCAGAACCCGACGGCCAGCTCGTAGTCGTTGCCCGGCGTGCGCATCGTGGTCGCGACGACGACGCCGTCGAGCTGGATCGTCATCGGCTCCTCGACGATCAACTCGTCCGGGCGGCGGCCACGACCGCTTGCCGACACGTGGGTGACGAGCATCCGCTCGGTCCGCTTGCGAGCCACCACGGCACGCTACCGACGTCGCTGCGGCGCGCCCGCGGCCGGGAGTACAGTCCGCGGCATGGAGCCCCCTGAAGCACCGACCGGCCAGGCGCCGAGCGCCCCGCCGGTCAGCGAGGCAGCCGCCGCGCAGGCACCGAGCGCCCCACCGGTCGGGATCGCCGATACGCGCAGCGTCGTCATACCCGACCACGGGCGCATCCTGTCCGCCGAGCTCGTCGGCACCGCGGTGCTCGTCATGTGCGGGCCGGGAGCGGCGATCCTCGTGCCCGGCTTCCCCGGCAAGCAGATCCTCGTCGCGTTCGCGTTCGGGTTCGCCCTCTTGGCGATGGTCTATGTGATCAGCCCCGTCAGCGGCTGCCACATCAACCCCGCTGTCACGCTGGCGATGCTGATGACGAACAAGGTCACCGTCCGCCATGCCGTGCACGCGTGGATCGGCCAGATCGTCGGCGGCATCTTCGGTGCGGCGATCATCTACGGCATCGCCACCGGTGCCGACGGGTTCGACCGAGGGGGCTTCGCCTCCAACGGATGGGATCGATCGTTCACCGCCGACGGCCCGATCTACGGCCTCGGCTCAGTCATCGTCGTCGAGGTCGTGTTCACGGCGTTGCTCGTGTTCGTCGTCCTCGCCACGTCGACGCGCAAGTTCGCTCCGGGGTTCGGCGGACTCGTCGCGGGGCTCACGCTGACGCTGATCCACCTCGTGACGATCCCGATCGACAACACGAGCGTCAACCCGGCACGCAGCCTCGCCACCGCGCTGTTCGCCGATGCCGAGCCCAATGCGCTGGGACAGCTGTGGGCGTTCATCGTCTTCCCGCTCCTCGGCGCGGTGGTCGGCGTCGTCGTCTGGCTGATGATCGACGAGAGCCGGCTCGAGGACACGATGCTCGACACCGACTTCCTGCGCATGGCCCGCGACCGCGCCGACGATCTCGTCGACTAGCTGGACGGCCTGAGCATCCGCCGTCAGGCGGCAGGCCCGCGACAAGGCCCGGACCGAATCGGTCCGGGCCTCGTTCGTACCGTCTCGGGCGAGAGTGTCAGAAGTCCATGTCGCCGCCACCGCCGCCGGCCATGGCCGGGGCCGGCTCAGGCTTGTCGGCGATGACCGCTTCGGTGGTCAGGAACAGCGCAGCGATCGAGGCTGCGTTCTGCAGCGCCGAACGGGTGACCTTCGCCGCGTCGATGACGCCGAGCTTGACGAGGTCCTCGTAGTCGCCGGTTGCGGCATTGAGGCCCTCGGCGCCCGAGAGGTCACGAACGCGCTGCACGACGACGCCGCCTTCGAGGCCGGCGTTCTCGGCGATCTGCTTGAGCGGGGCCTCGAGCGACTTGGCGACCAGGCGGGCGCCGGTGGCCTCGTCACCCGACAGGCCGTCGGCAGCCTTGTTCACCGCGGCCTGGGCCCGCAGCAATGCCACGCCGCCGCCGGGCACGACGCCCTCTTCGATCGCCGCCTTCGTCGTCGACACGGCGTCTTCGATGCGGTGCTTCTTCTCCTTCAGCTCGACCTCGGTGGCCGCGCCGACCTTGAGCACAGCGACGCCGCCGGACAGCTTGGCCAGACGCTCCTGCAGCTTCTCCCGGTCGTAGTCGGAGTCGGTGTTTTCGATCTCCGCCTTGATTTGGTTGATGCGGCCCTTGATGTCGTCCTCGCTGCCGGCACCCTCGACGACCGTCGTCTCGTCCTTGGTGATGATGACCCGCTTGGCCGACCCGAGCAGGTCGAGCGTGACGTTCTCCAGCTTCAGGCCGACTTCCTCGCTGATGACCTGGCCCCCGGTGAGGATGGCCATGTCCTGGAGCATCGCCTTGCGCCGCTCGCCGAAGCCGGGGGCCTTGACGGCGGCCGACTTGAACGTGCCGCGGATCTTGTTGACGACGAGCGTGGCCAAGGCCTCGCCCTCGATGTCCTCGGCGATGATCAGGAGTGGGCGACCGCCCTGCATGACCTTCTCCAGCACGGGCACGAGGTCCCGGACGGAGGAGATCTTCGAGCTGACGAGCAGCACGTAGGCGTCTTCGAGGCTGGCTTCCATGCGCTCGGGATCGGTCACGAAGTACGGCGAAATGTAGCCCTTGTCGAAGCGCATGCCCTCGACGAGGTCCATCTCCATGCCGAACGTCTGGCTCTCCTCGACGGTGATGACGCCGTCCTTGCCGACCTTGTCGATGGCCTCGGAGATCATCGCCCCGATCTCGTCGTCGGCGGCGGAGATGCTGGCGACCTGGGCGATCTGCGCCTTGTCGTCGACGTCCTTGGACAGGTCCTTGATCG
>JALZMG010000261.1 GCA_030858325.1 Actinomycetota bacterium
CGCGTCGTCGCCGGCGGCGACCTGCCGGACGGGTGGGTCGGCAAGCCACACGCCTGCCAGGTCGGAGCCGCGACGACCACGGCCCCGTTGCTCGTGTTCCTCGACGCCGACGTGCGCCCTGGCGGCGCGCTGCTCGGCGGCCTGGCCGCGGCGTCAGCTGCGGCACCAGGGGTCGTGGTATCCGTCCAACCGTGGCACGGCACCGTGGACCCCGGCGAGCGGATCAGCGTGCTGGCGAACGTCGTCGCGCTGATGGGCTGCGGTGCATTCGGCGTGCTCGGGCCGCGAAGGACAGACGTCGCGTTCGGTCCGGTGCTGGCTGTGCGCAGGGACCGCTACGTCGCCGCCGGCGGCCATGCTCACCCGGACGTGCGGGCCAGCCTGACGGAGGACATCGCGCTCGCCCGCAGCGTCGGGGGCAGCCGCCAGTTCACCCATCGTGGCGACGCCACGTTTCGCATGTACCCGGGCGGGGCCCGCCAGGCGATCGCCGGCTGGGCACGGACGATCGGTGACGGCGTCGTGGCCACGCGCTGGTGGCTCGTGCTCGCAATCGCGGCGTGGATCTGGTCACTGGCCGGCGGGTTGTTCGCCGGCTGGCTCGCCTACCCGCTGTCAGCGACACAGGTCCTGATCCTCGGCCGCCGCGCCGGCCGCTGCGGCCCCGTCACCGCCGCGGCGTACCCGCTGCTCGTCGTCGCACTCGTCGTCGTGATGGCGATGTCGGCGTGGACCCGCGTTCGTGGGCGCACCTCATGGAAGGGCCGCACCGTCGCCGCAGGCAGGTGATCGAATGTCACCAGCGAGCGAGCGGGCAGTGCTCGCGAATAGTGCCGTCCTTGGTCAGCAGCGTGCAGTTGGCGGCGAGCGCATCGCCGACGATCAGGCGATCGAACGGGTCGCGTGTCCAACTGAGTGGTGCGGCGGCCGCGACGACGGCTGCCATGTCGAGGTCGGACAGTGCCAAGCCGACGCGCCCCCGGAGGTCGGCGGTCAGCTCGGCGCCCGTCACCGTCAGCCGGCCGATCTCGTGGAGGTACGTCGCCTCGAGTTCCACGATCGGGCTGATGACCAGATCCTCGTGCTCGACCGCAGCAGCGGCCGGCGCGCTCAGCCGTTCCAGCTCGCCGCTGTACAGCCACACCGCGACGTGCGTGTCGAGGCGAATCATGGTTGCCATTCCGACGACCAGTCGAGGTGGACGAAGTCCTCGGAATCGCCGACGACGGCGTCCGGCCGGCGCACGATCCGGCTGAGTCGCGAGGGCGCCTCGTCGGGCACAATGCGCAGGATCCGCCCGTTGCGCTCGATCTCGATGGGAATGCCTGTCGCCAGCGCTTCGTCCAGCAACCGGTAGATGTTCTCGCGCAGCTTCGACGCCGTGATCGTCATCGATCCCCAGGCTAGCACGTACGTCAGTGCAGTCTACGTACGTACGGGCTTTCCGAGTGAGCGCACATCGAGGAGGAGCTTGCCGACGTTGGCGTCGGCTTCCATCCGCTCGTGCGCGGCCGCAACATCGCTCAGCGCGAAGCGCCGGTCGATCACGGGGCGCAATGCGCCGCCGGCGAAGAGGGGCACGACCTCCTCGGCGAAGCGACGGCTCAACGCCACCTTCTCCTCCAGTGGCCGCGACCGCAGCACCGTGCCGGTCCAGCGCACCCGCTTCGTCAACAGCAGTCCGAGATCGACCTCCGTACGGCCCCCGCCCATCAGTCCGACCTGCACGATGCGCCCCTGCCGACGCACGGCGGCCAGGTTGCGATTGGCCTCGTCGCCGCCGATCACGTCGAGGATGACGTCGATGCCATCGGTGCGCCCGTGCTCACCCAGTGCGGTGGAGAGCGCCGTCGCCCAGTCGGCGGGCGAACGTTCCAGCACGATGTCGGCGCCCAGCGCCCGGCAGGCGTCGGCCTTGCCGCTGGAGCAGGTGACGGCAATGTGCGCGCCGATCGCCTTGGCCAGCTGGATCGCGGCTGTTCCGACGCCCGAAGCGCCGGCGTGGACGAGCGCCCAGCGGCCGCTCGTCAGGCCTCCCTGTACGACGAGCGCGTCCCACGCCGTCATGAACACCTCAGGAATCGCCGCCGCGTCGACCATCGCGATTCCGTCTGGCACGGGGAGCGCCTGGCGGGCGTTCGTGACGAGCTGCTCGGCATGGCAGCCGCCGGACTCGATGCCCATCACCTCGTCGCCGACCGCCCGCTCGGTCACCCGCCCGCCAGTTGCGGCGACGACACCGGCGTACTCGAGACCGGGGATCTCCACGGCTGGACGGCGTGGATCCGGGTACAGGCCCATTCGCTGCAGCACGTCGGCCCGGTTCAGCGCGCTGTGGTGGACGTCGACGAGGATGTCGTCGGGGCCTGGCACGGGGGCGTCGACGTCGATCAGCTCGAGCACCTCGGGACCGCCGTAGCGGCTGAGCACGATCGCCTTCACGAGTCGGCGTCCGCAGCGTGGCCCCGCGGCACCGCCGGAGTGTGCAGCGTCGGGAGGAAGACCCGCGCCCGGTAGTAGCGCAGCTCGGCGATCGAGTCGCGGATGTCGTCGAGCGCGCGATGGCTCCCGGACTTCTGCGGGCGAGCCTGGCGAACCTCGGGGTACCAGCGGCGCACGAGCTCCTTGACACTCGACACGTCGATCGAGCGGTAGTGCAGGAACGCCTCGATGGCGGGGAGGTAGGCGGCGAGGAAGCGACGGTCGGTGCCGATGGAATTGCCGCACAACGGCACGGCCTTCGTCCCCGGCACGGTGGTGCGCAGGAACTCGAGCGTGGCCGCGCCCGCCTCCTCCAGCGTCACCGGCGAGGCGCGGATTGCTTCCAGGAGCCCCGACTTCGTGTGCATCTCGACGACGAACGGGTCCATCGTGGCGAGCACGTCGTCGGGCTGGTGGATGACGAGATCGGGACCCTCGGCCACCACGTCCAGCTCGTCGTCGGTGACGATCGTGGCGATCTCGACGATGACGTCACGGGTGTGGTCGAGCCCGGTCATCTCCAGGTCCATCCACGCCAACATCCCGACACTGTAAGTGTTCCGGCGGGGGCCCTTTCCCCGCGCCTGTCGAGATCAGCGTCCGGACGCGGCCGATTCGGCGAGCAGCCGGGCAATCGGCCACGCGCCGTCGGTGGTGTTGGCGATCACCGTCGAGGTCGTGTCGGTCAGCGGATCGTGCGTGCTGCGAAAGGACACACCGCTGTCGCCGCCCTCCAGCTGGACGGCGCCACCGGTGCCCGGCAGCCAGAAGCCGAGGCCGTACTGGTGCGTCGGCGAGGCCCGACTGCGCGGCCGCACCATCTCGGTGACCCACGACTCGGCGACGATCCGCCCGGCGAAGAGCGCCATCCAGAATGCCCGGACATCGGCGGCGGTCGTGTACAGGCCGCCGTCGCCGTTGCCGCGAACGGGAAGGTGGAACACGTTCGAGCGCCACGTGCCGCCGACGTCGAGATACCCGGTCGCCGTGCGCCCGGGCAGCTCGTCGGAGCGCAGGAACTCTGTGTCGACCATGCCGGCGGGAGCCACGACCCGCGCCGCGACGAGGTCGTGGAACGGTGTGCCGCTGGCCCGCTCGGCGATCAGCGCCAGCACGATGTAGCCGCCGTTGCAGTAAGAGAAGCGCTCGTCCGGCGGGAACTTCGCCGGGTGCCCGTCGATCGCCACAACGAACTGCTCGGTCGTGGCCAACTCGTGCACCGGGACGGACAGGAGGTAGTCGTTCAGATCCATCGGCGCGTCCTCGTCGAGATAGTCGCCGATCCCGGAGCGGTGCGCCAGCAGGTGCTCGACGGTCACGGCGTCGTCGATCAGCGCAAGGTCGCCGCCGAGCACCGAGCGGGCCGACGTCGTCGGCGTCAGCACTCCGTCTTCGATCAGGCTGACGACGGTGAGCGCGGTCAGCGTCTTGCTGCCGCTGGCGATGGCGAAGCGCGTGTCGACGGTATTGGCGATGGCATGGCCGCGATGGGCCTCGCCGTAGGCCGCGGCCACCTCCAGCCGCCCACCCCGGTCGACGCGCACGACCCCCGAGAAGGCGATCTCCTCGGCAAGGCGATCGAGCGCATCCTGCAGTGCTGTCATCGCCGCAACGTACGGCGCTCGCCAGACCGTCGGTGGCTGAGTTTCCGACGCCGGCCGACGGCCGATCCGGTTTGCCCGCCGCACCGGCGACATACGCTCGTTCCATCCCCCCTGTCTCCTCGCCCACCCCCCGATCCCCCGCATGGCCGCGCCGGGGCGGCCGCTTCATCGTCGTCGTCCTCGCCGTCGTCTCCGCATGTGCCGCCGAGGAGCAGGCTGACGACACGCTGGCGCCACTCCCTGTCCCGTCGATCGCCGAGACGACCACGACACCGGTTCCGTCGACGGTGCCGCTGACGGTTGCCCCGGTCACGGTGTCCACGACGGTTCCCGACCAACCGGTCGGCGACTGGGACGGAGCCCGTTTCGACGCCGGCGCGATCCAAGACGTCGACGACCTGGACATCTACAAGTCGATCGAGTTCGACCGCTTCTCCTACCAGGACCCGATCCTCGGCCTCGTCGACGCGGCAGGGTTTGCGGAGGAGCCGATCGCCTACTGGTGGCCGGAGGACGAGGACCCGTACGAGAACATTTCTGCGAACACGCGTGAGTTCGTGCTCACGCCGAACGTCGAGCTGCTCGTCCTCGCCGAAGACGGCGAAGAGGCGGCGTGCAAGGACCCCCCGCCGTTCGTGCTCCCTCCCCCACTCTGGCAGGGCGTCGACATCTCGTTCCTCGACACGAACGCGGCGTTCCGCTCCGTGGCGCTGTTGACCTACGCCCCGAACGGCGCCGTCACCCGCGTCCGCTTCACCCGCGGCTGCGATTGAACCCGAGCGCCCGATCAGGCGCGTCGGAAAGGACAGAACGGGGGTCGGGTCACGGGGCGAGGCGCTCGATGACCCAGGTGCTTCCGGAGCGGCGGTAGCGGACGCGATCGTGGAGCCGGCTCGGGCGGCCCTGCCAGAACTCGACCTCGTCGAGCCCGAGGCGCCAACCGCCCCAGAACTCGGGGCGCGGCACGGTGGCGCCTTCGAAACGATCGGCGATCGCCGCGATCCGGGCGTCGAGGTCGGCGCGATCGGCCAACACCTCGCTCTGCGGTGACGCCCACGATCCGATCTGGCTGTCGCGCGGTCGGGACGTGAAGTAGTCGTCGCTCTCCGCTGTCGTCGCCCGCTCGACCGGGCCGCGCACGCGCACCTGGCGGTGCAGATCGAGCCACGAGAACACCGCTGCGGCGTACGGGTGCGCCCGCAGCTGGCGGCTCTTCGCGCTGTCGTAGTTCGTGTGGAACAGGAAGCCGCGCGCGTCGAGGCCCCTCGCCAGCACGAAGCGGGCGTCGGGGCGAGCGTCGCCGTCGAGCGTCGCGATGACCATCGCGTTCGGTTCCGTGACACCCGCAGTCGCCGCCTCGTCGTACCACCGCTGCCACTGCTCGACGGGGTCGGCAGCGACGTCGGCGACGTCGAGCCCAGCGGTCTCGTACTGCACGCGGCGCGTGGCCAACTGCGATCGTGGCCGGTCCGGGGTCACGGTCGCGCCGGCGCCTCGATGCGTGTGGCGCCGCGCAGGTACGGCCGCAGCGCGTTCGGCACGTTGATCGACCCGTCGGGCTGGCGATGATTCTCGACGATCGCCGCCCACACCCGCGGGACGGCGAGCGCCGAGCCGTTCAGCGTGTGGGCGATCTCCGTGCCCTTCTGCGGTGCCCCGTCGGGGCCGCGGCGGCGCAGGCGGACGTTCGCGCGGCGGGCCTGGTAATCGGAGAACCAGCTGATCGAGGAGACCTCCAGCCACTGGTCCACGCCCGGCGCGAAGACCTCGATGTCGAAGCTGCGGTGGTGGCTCTGACCGAGATCGCCGGCGCAGATGTCGACGATGCGGTACGGCAGCTCGAGCGCGGCGATCGTCCGCTCGGCCCGCTCGACCATCTCCTGCAGCAGGGCCGGGCTCTGCTCTGGTGTGGCGACGGCGAGGATCTCGACCTTGTCGAACTCGTGCGAGCGCAGCAGTCCGCGGGTGTCGCGTCCCGCCGCACCCGCTTCACGCCGGTAGCACGGCGTGTAGGCCATCATCCGCAGGGGCAGAACCGCTTCGTCGATGATCTCGTCGCCGTAGATCGACGTCAGCGGCACCTCCGCCGTGGGGATGCACCACAGCCCGTCGCGCTCGAGCGCGAACGCGTCGTCGGCGAACTTGGGGAGCTGCCCGGACGCCGTCAGCGTCGCCGTGGTCACGAGCGACGGTGGGCGGATCTCCTCGAACGCATCGGCGTTGGCGTCGAGCGCTAGCTGGCACAGCGCGCGGCCGAGCGTGGCGCCCAGTCCACGCGTCATGGCGAACATCGCCCCGCTGATCTTGATCGCCCGCTCGTTGTCGAGGATGCCGAGCGCCGCCCCCGTCTCCCAGTGCGGGACGCGCTGGTGGTCGGCGAACTCCGCCGGGAGGCTGATCGGGCCGGTGACGACCGGGTTGTCGGCGTCAGAGGCGCCGTCTGGCGCGGCGGGGGAGATGACGTTGGGGATGCGCAGCAGCAGATCACGCAGGTCGACCGAGCGGGCGGCGAGCTCGGTCGCGACGGCCTGCTCCTCCCCCCCGAGTCGGCGGCTCTCCGCTTGCAACGTCTCCGCTTCGGGCGCGTTCGCCCCCCCACCGCGGCGCAGGCGTCCGACGTCCTTGGACAGCTCGTTGACGCGTGCTCGCATCTCGTCGCGGCGCAGCGTCAGCTGGCGCACCTGCTCGTCCAGCTCGGCCGCGGCGGTGATCTGGCTGAGCGCCTCGTCGTCGCCACGCCTGGCCGTCGCCGCGCGCACGGCATCCAGTTCGGTGCGCAGCAGCCGGACGTCGATCATGGAGGAGAGGACGTTAGCCCTGCCGTTCCGGCTCCCGCGGCCCCGGAATACGCGCGAACTCCTCCTGCACCTGCTCGAACGTCAGCTCGGCCGGGGCAACGGCGGGCCGCGCCCGCGTGTGCTCGTCGAGTCCGTCGCCACCGACGGCGGCGAAGCGCCTGAACCACAGGAACACGATGATCGACCACAAGAAGATGGAGCCGCCGGTCTTCATGATCGCGCCGGCCAGCTGCTGGTCGTCGGTGATCGACAGACCCCACACCCTGACGGGCTGCTGGTAGGCGCGATAGACGGTGCCCTCGGCGAACGTCAGCCACCCGGCCGGCACCGTCGGCACGACGGACTGCAGGAAGAGGTAGATCATCTTGCCGCCGGTGCCGAGGTGGAACTCCTTGAACGGCCCGCACACGGGCATCCACATGAGGAGTGACAGCGCCACGACCATCACGTGCAGGAGGTAGTGCAGGAGCGGGCTGGAGCCTTGCACCGATGCATTGACGACGCCGGGGATGTGGGTGACCATCACCGACACGTTGAACAAGACGCCGGCGACGATCGGTTTGCACAGCCAGCGCAGGCCGGCGTACACCCGGCCGTCGCCGACGATCGTGCGCAGCAGCCACTCCGGTGTCGCCAGCAGGGCCAGCGGCGGCAGGAAGTAGCTGAGCATCATGTGCTGGAGCATGTGCGCCGAGTAGAGGTACTGCTCGCCGATGTCGTGGATCGGCCAGTCGCTGGCCAGCCACAGCATGGCCATCGCCGCGCAGAACGCAACGACCTGGCGGTGGGTGACGACGGCCTGGCCGACGCCGACCGCATGCGGCCCGACGACGCGGACCATGTACACGTATGCGCCGGTCAGACAGGCAACGAGCAGCCACACGTCGGGGTGGGCCTGGAACCGGAACGGGTCCAGCGTCACTTGGGCCAGCACCTCGTCAGTCTGCCGTCATGTGGACCCGCGACGACAGCAGGGCGAGTGACGCTCAGGCGGCGACGACCATCACCGACAGGCCGGTCGTCGGCGCGTCGGGCGTCACTGGATTGTGCGTGTCGGAGACCCAGGCGAGGCGACCGTCGACGACGATCTGCGCCGACAACGACGCCCGGGCGGGGGGTTCGAGCACGGCGCGCTCGACGTGCAGCGAAAACTCGATCGGCACCTGACCTGGCGTCTCGATGACGTGCTCGGCGAGCAGCGGTGCGGCGGCGTCGGCCTTGGACACGTCGCGCAATTGCACCGTCGCGACGACGCCCTCGGGCGGCAGGGCGATGCGTTCGCGATACCACACGGTGCCGGAGAC
>JALZMG010000265.1 GCA_030858325.1 Actinomycetota bacterium
GCGGCGGTCATGGCCGTGGTAAAGGCCACGTCCCGGTGGATGGCGTTGACGCGGAGAACACCGGCTTTGCGGTCGGCGATCGCGTCGAGCTTGCCCACCAGCCGGTCGCCGTACAGGATCGGGAGCGCGAAGTACCCCCACCGTCGGCTGGCGGCGGGCTTGTACATCTCGAGCTGGTAGTCGAACTCGAACAGCTCGGTGGTGCGCTTGCGGTCGTGGATCAGCCGGTCGAACGGCGACAGCAGCGCCGCCCGGCCCCTGAACGGCTGGCCAAGTAGCGACGGCTCGACACGCCACTCACCCTTCACACCATCGATGACGGCGGGTTCGCCGACCTCGCCGACGTCCAGCGGTTCCACCGGGCACGCCGGGCCGCGAGCCCTGGCGATGCCCAGCGCGCGCAGACGGCGCTCGTTGCGCCGTCGCCGGGCCTCCTCGGCTGGGAGCACGGCTCCGTCCGGATACACCCGCGACGCCAGGTCCCACAGCCGCTCGTTGCCCTGCCGTCCGGCGATCGCCACCTCGCCGCGCAGCACCATGCACTCCAGCATCTGGGTGACGTTGCGGTTGTTCGTCCACCCGGTCGAGCGCCACGGCCTGGCGCACGTGTCCGGAAGCTCACGGGACGGCAGCGGACCGGCGGCGTCGAGCCGCGCGAGGATGTCGCGCCGGCAGGCGTCGTTCACCTGCACCCAGTTGCCGATGCCCTGCCGCCAGTCACGCTCGACGGCGCGCGCCTCCCACGCAGCCATGTCGGCGCGATACAGGGTCAGGTCCTCTGCCGGACGGATCATCGCCCGCAGTTCGAGCAGCGTGCGGTGCTGCAGCGCCGGCGTCAGCTCGGCCCGCGAGTAGGACGACCCGAGCCGGCTCCACGCCACCAGGTCGGCGTTGGGGGCGATGGCCGCGGTCGGGTCGATCTGCAGCAGGGTCAGCCGGCGCACGACGTCGAGCAACCCGTCCGGCCGCTTGCGGTCGAGCAGCTGCGCGCGGACGGCGATCCGGCGGGCGTCGCGCCGGGACAGCTCGTGCACGATCACCGTTCGAGCGTAGGTCGCTGACCCGCGGCGACGGCCGTGGGTGCTGCCAGCGTTCAGCGTGGTCGATGCTCGGTGCCGAGGCCGGGTGTGATCGTGACGATCCAGCCCCCCTCGCCGCTGTCGGCCGTGTGCCACGTGCCCGGCGGGTTGATCAACGCCTCGCCGGGGCCGAGCTCTACGACGTGTTCACCGCCGTCCAGCTCTTGCACGAACCTATGTGTCCCGGTACAGGCGATGACCACCTCCGCGCCCGCAGGGTGGCGTTCCCACGCCGTCCACGCGCCGACCATGTGGAACATCATCACCATGCGGCCATCTGCGCCGTCTGCTGCCGTGGCCCGCTCGTAGGCACCGAGCCGATCGGCCGACCAGTCGAAGTCCTCGATCGGTCGGGCCGTGCCGCCGATGCCGAGGTGGATCGGAACAGCCGTGATGTCGAGCGTCATGATACGGATTCTGCTCCCGCCCGCCGCTCACCGCTTGGACGAATGGGAGCCCACGCGGCCGCTCCCGCCGGCGGCATGCTGTAGCGATGTCCATCGACGAGGACGTGCTGGCGGGGTGATCCTGCTCGATGCCGTCGGGCTGGCCGCCAGCCGGCCGGGGCGGCCGCTGTTCGCCGACGTCGCCGTCACACTCGCCTCCGGCGACCGCATGGCGGTGGTCGGGTTGAACGGCAGCGGCAAGTCGACGCTGCTGCGCCAGTTGGCCGGGCGCGTCGAGCCCGACGCCGGGGTCGTGCGCAGGGGGCGGGGCAGCCGCATCGTCATGCTCGACCAGGACGCACCGCTGCCGGCGGCAACCGTCGGCGACGTCACGGGCGCAACGTGGGATGCGGCGGCGATCCTCGACCAGCTCGGCCTCGGCGGGAAGCTGGAGACGCACACGGCCACGCTGTCTGGCGGCGAGGGCAAGCGCGTGGCCCTGGCCCGTGTGCTCGTGGAGGTCGGGCCGCCGGAGCAGGCAGGCGACCACGTGTTGCTGATCCTCGACGAGCCGACCAACCACTTGGACATCGACGCCATCGCCTGGCTCGAGCAGCGCCTCGCCGCACATCGGGGCGGCCTGCTCCTCGTGTCCCACGACCGCCACGTGCTCGATCGGGTGACGACGCGGATCCTCGAGCTCGATCGCGGTCGGGGCTACGTGCACGACGACGGCTACATCGGGTACCTCGAAGCTCGAGCCGAGCGGGAGGCGCAGGCTGCGCGTGCCGAGGGCGTCCGTCGCAACCTGGCCCGCTCCGAGCTGGCCTGGCTCCGTAGCGGAGCGCCGGCCCGCACCAGCAAGCCCAAGGCCCGCGTCGCCACGGCGACGGCCGTCGTCGCCGGTGGTCAGGAGGCTGCGGTTCGCGAGGATCGGCTCGATCTCGGCTTCGGTGCACCACGGCTCGGTGACAGCGTGATCGACCTGCAGCGGG
>JALZMG010000189.1 GCA_030858325.1 Actinomycetota bacterium
TCAGGTAGACGTCGGAGAGGTCGACGCTCGTGCGGGCGACCATCGACAGCGATCGCTCAGGCGCGTCGGTCACGCTGGCGAACGAGTCGATCGCCGAGACCTCGACGGGCAGCTCGACGCCGCCGACGCCGGCCACGTCCGTGGCCAGGACGAGCAGGTCCGGTGGGTGGGGCAGCGGGGGCAGCGTCCACGTGAACACGAGGGGGAACGTGAAGCCGGCGGGGGGCGTGTCGTCGAGGTCGTCGAGCTTCATCACCTCGTCTTCGAAGCCGAGCATCGCCCGCGGGTCGACATCGAGCGAGAGGTGCAGGTCGATCGGCCCGCTGCACGCCTCCTCGGGGTGCAGGTCGACCTCCCACAACTGGCGCAGTGAGTAGGTCTCGACGAAATGCCGCTCGTCGTGGACGTGGAAGCCGTGATCGATCGCCTGGCTCTTCAGGTCGGCGACGAAGCCGGCGACGTCAATGACCGCCACCGACATCCTCTCCGCCGTCGCGCATGCCTTGGCTGACCACGCCCCGACACTACCGTTCCGCCCGTGTCCGCCCCTCGACGTTCGATCGCCGTCGCCGCGTTCGACATCGGCGAGACGTTGATCGACGAGACGCGCATCTGGTCGCGGTGGGCCGATCGCCTCAGCGTCACGCGCCTCACGTTCCTCGGAGTGCTCGGGGCGATGGCCGCCGCCGGGCGGCCGCATCGGGACGCTTTCGAGTTCTTCCGTCCCGGCCTCGACATCGAGGCCGAGATGGCCGCGTGGGCGGCCGAGGACCCGACAGGACTGCGGGAGAACTTCGACGGCGATGACCTCTATGCGGACGTGCCTGGCTGCTTCGCCGGGCTGCGCGACGCCGGGATCGCCGTGGTCATCGCCGGCAACCAACCGCCCCAGGCACGCGCCGCGCTGGAGGCGCTCGACCTCGGCGTCGAGCACATCGTCATCTCCGCCGACATCGGCTGGGCCAAGCCGCAGCCCGAGTTCTTCGCCGCCGTCGCCGACGTGGCCGGTGTCGAGCCCGACCGCATCGCCTACGTCGGTGACCGCGTCGACAACGACGTGCTGCCGGCGCGGAGGTCGGGGATGGCCGCCGTGCTCGTGCGGCGCGGTCCGTGGGGGTACCTCCAGGCGGAATGGCCGGAGGCGGCGCAAGCCGACCACATCGTCGCCTCACTCGACGCGCTTCCAGCACTTCTCGCTGCCGGCCGGGACGTCGCAGACGGCGACGTGGGGTTCCGCCCGCGCGCCCGCCACCCCGAGTCGGCCTCGGCCGCGCCGCCTCCGAAGCCGCCGCCGCCGACACCGCAGAACGCAAGGGAAGCGGGGCGGCTGCCTTGAGAGCAACGGCACCGGCGTGTCGGCGTCTCGCCGACTCGCCGCCACGACCTCACCCGTCGGGGCGTCGACCGGCGAGAACGGCGCGATACAACTCGACGTAGCGGTCGACCATCGTCGTGCGGTCGAAGCGCGTTGCGGCGTGAGCGCGAATGGCCGGGCGGTCGAGCGACCCGGCGGCCTCGACGGCGCCGATCGCCTCCTCGGGGTCGTGCACGAGGAACCCGCTCGACCCATCGTCGATGAGCTCGGACATCGAGCCCCGAGCGTTGGCGATGACGGGCGTCCCGCAGGCCATCGCCTCGACGACGCTGAAGCCGAACGGCTCCTCGAAGTCGATGAGGTGGAGCAGGGCGTGGGCCCCGCCGAGCACGCTCGATCGATCGGCCGCGCCCACGGCTCCGATGTAGCGGACGCGGTCTCCGTCGATGCGTGGCGCGATCTCCTCGCGGAAGTAGCGCTCGTCCTGCACGATCCCGGCGATCACGAGGCGACGACCAGCCCGGTACGCCAGGTCGATGGCCTGAGCAGTCCCCTTGTCCGGGTGGATGCGCCCGAAGAACAGCAGATGCTCACCGGGCTGCTCGTGCAGCGAGAACGCGTCGACGTCGATGCCGTGGTGGATCGTCGCCGCGTAGTGGAGGTCAGGGTGGCGGTCGGCGTCACTGATCGCGACGTAGATCGTCGTGGCGTCGTAACGCACGTACACGGGGAGGATGCGCGGCGACGAGAAGCCGTGGATCGTGGTGACGACCGGGGTGTCGACGAGCCCGCTGTAGGTGAGGGGCAGGAAGTCGAAGCCATTGTGGATGACGTCGAAGTCGGCGGCGTGCTCGAACACCTCGGCGATGTGGGTGCACTCGGCGACCTTCGGCTCAATCTCGTCGCTTTCGGACCAGCCGCTGGCCACCGTGGCGCGCAGCGTGGCCGTCGTCACCGAGTCAGCGGTGGCGAACAGCGTCACCTCGTGCCCCTGCTCGACGAGCCCTTCCGCGAGCAAGGAGGCGAACAGCTCCCACGGTCCGTAGTGACGCGGCGGCGTGCGCCACGCGACTGGCGCGAGCACGGCGATGCGCAGAGGTGGGCGGGCGACGTCGCCCGGACGCGTGGGAGGGGGAACACTGGACGTTACCCCGAGGTACCTCCCCGGCGAGCCCGTACCATAGGGACGAACAGCGTGCGCCCGTCAAGACCCCGCCGGCGTCCACCCCCTCCTGGAAGAGTCGCCTCGCGTCGATCGGCCGGACGCCTCGGCGTTCGTCGCCGATTGCAGCTCGACGACTCGACCTCCCCCGTCAGGAATTCGTCGTGCACACCACCAGCTCTCTCCTCCAGCCCGCCGCCGGCCACGGCGACCATCCAACGTTCGCCATCCTGTCGACGTTCCCACCGACCGCATGCGGCATCGCCACGTTCTCGGCGGCGCTGGCCACCGGACTGATCGCTAACGGGGGCACCGTCGATGTGGTGCGTGTCGGCGCCAGCCCGGACATGGAGGACCCGCTCGTCGCGGCGACCATCGACGGTGGCGCGCCGGGCGGCTTCGAGACGGCGATCGACGTGCTCAATCGGGCCGACGTCGCCCTCGTCCAGCACGAGTACGGCATCTACGGAGGACCCGACGGGGACCACGTACTCGCCGCGCTCGAGGCCATCGACGTGCCGACGATCATGATCGCCCACACCGTGCTCAGGCACCCGTCGGCCAACCAGCGGTCGGTGCTCGAGCGGGCGTGTGACGCCGCGGCGGCAGTGGTCGTCATGACAGAGAGCGCGCGCGCCCGCCTGCTCGACGGCTTCGACGTCGACGAGGCCAAGGTCGGCATCATCCCCCATGGCGCGGCGACGCCGCCGACGACGTCGCCACTGGCGGCGGAGCGTCCGCCGAACCGCGCCGCCCACCTGTTGACATGGGGTCTGCTGGGCCCAGGCAAAGGGATCGAATGGGCCATCGACGCAGTGGCCGGCCTGCGCGACGTCCGACCGTGCCCAACCTACGTCGTCGCCGGTGCCACCCACCCGAAGGTCCTGGCGAGCGACGGTGAGGCATACCGGCAGATGCTGATGACGAGGGCCTGGAGCTCCGGGGCCGCGCCGTTCGTGAGTTTCGACGACACGTACCGCGACCTCGCCTCCCTGACCGAGCTGATCGCCTCGGCCGACCTCGTCGTGCTGCCGTACGATTCGCAGGACCAGGTCACCTCCGGCGTGCTGGTCGACGCCGTCGCCGCCGGGCGACCGGTCGTTTCGACGGCTTTCCCGCACGCCGTTGAGCTGCTCTCCAGCGGAGCCGGGTTGGTCGTGCCGCAGCGCGACCCCGACGCGCTGGCCGACGCCATCCGCTCCGTCGTCACCGATGCTTCACTTGCCGACAGCATGGCTGCGGAGGCCCGTCGGCTGGCCCCGGAGTTGTCCTGGAACGCGATCGCCGGCCGCTACGCCCGGCTCGCCGACGATCTGCTCCCCGACCGCCAACCGGTGCGGGCATGATGCCGCTGCCGTCATTCGCCCACCTCGTCACGATGAGCGACGACCTCGGCACGTTCGAGCACGCCGAGTTCGTCACGGCACGACGCGAGGAGGGCTACTGCACCGACGACATGGCCCGCCTGCTCGTCGCCGTGGCCCGCGAACCGCAACCTGGCCAGGTCGTCGCCGACCTCGGCCGCATGGCGTTCCGGTTCGTCGCCGACGCGCAGGGCGTCAGCGGACGGGTGCGTAATCGGCGCGCAGCCGGCGGCAGGTGGTCGGGACGTCGAGGCGTCGACGATTGCTGGGGACGCAGCGTCTGGGCCTTCGGCACGGCGACGCGGCGGGCGCCCGAGGCTTGGATGCGCGCCAGCGCGCGGTCCTACTTCGAACGCGGGACGCAGCAGCGCTCACCCTCGCCGAGGGCGATGGCGTTCGCCGCGCTCGGCGCCGCCGACGTGCTCGTCGTCGATCCCCGCCACGAGCGGGCCCGCCGCCTGCTCAACGACACCATCGTTACCATCGGACCGCTCGGCACGAGTTCGGCGTGGCCATGGCCGGAACGGCGCCTGGCCTACGCCAATGCCGTGCTGCCCGACGCTCTCCTCGCCGCCGGCTTCCACCTCGACCGTCCCGATGCCGTGGAGGACGGCCTCACGTTGTTGCGCTGGCTCCTCGCTCGCGAGACCGTCGGTGGTCACCTGTCGCCGACGCCCGTCGGCGGTTCCGGACCTGGTGACGAGGGACCGCGATTCGACCAGCAGCCGATCGAGGTGGCGGCGATGGCCGACGCCTGCGCGCGCGCCGCTGACGTCACCGGGGATCTCGACTGGCAGCGAGGGATCGAGCTGGCGGTGGCGTGGTTCAACGGCGGCAACGATGCCAACGCGGCGATGTGGGACCCGGCGACCAGCGGTGGCTTCGACGGCCTGCTCGCCAGCGGGGCCAATCTCAACCAGGGGACCGAGTCGACCCTTGCCCTCCTCGTCACGATGCAGCACGGCCGGGAGCGGTTGCCGGCAGCGGCATGACGACGGACGCGCTGGCCACTCGGGTGCCGCCTCGGCTGCGACCCGATCCAGCGCGAGTGATCGCCGAACTGTTCGTACCCGGCCACGCCCTGGGCGGCGAGGGCGAGGGAAGGGCATCAGTCGTCGTCGAGCACATCCTCGGGCTCACCGACGAGCAGGTCACCTCCTCGCTGGCCTCCATCACGGAACGCTTCGGCGGGCGTCACCGCGATCTCGGCGGGATCTTCCGCCGCCACGCCGAGCGCATCGCCAACCGCCTGGAACCGAGCAACGAGCTGTCGGACGAGCGGCTGGAGTTGCTCGGTGCGACGTTCACCCACGAGTACGCCGTCGAGGCCGCCGCCTTGTGCAACCCGTCGGTCGTCGCGTCCCCTGACCAGCGCGGAGTTCCTGCCGGGTCGTTGCGCTTCGTGATGAGCACTCGCCAGATCGGGGAGGGCCACCGCTCCGGGATCGGCTTCCGCAGGGGCACGTTTGACGGGAACGGCGGCGTGACCATCGAAGCCCCCGGTCCCCTCACGACGGCCGGCACCGTCCGCACGGCGACGCTCGAGACAAGTGCGTTTCGGCGTGGCATCCGTGCCGACGACGCGGAGGCGACGGGCTGGGTGCTCGACCGCCTCGGCGGGCTGTTCACGGTGGCCGACCTGGAAGCCAGGCTGTCCGAGCTGGAAGCCCAGTACGACACCCGGCGCAACATCGCGGCGACCGTGTGCCGGCTCCGTGCGCTCGCCGCGCGCAGCTACGACGTCGTGTTCGACCCCGACTCGGAGCTCGGCTCACGAGTCCTGTCCCCCGCGACGAGCGTCGAGTCCAACGGCCTCGAGGATGCCCGGTTCGTGCGGTTCGTGGACGATTCGGGCGCGGCCACCCACTACGCCACGTACACGGCGTTCGACGGCGCCGACATCTGCCTGCAGCTCCTCGCCACCGCCGACTTCGTGACGTTCAGCTCCACGCCCCTGCTCGGCGCAGCTGCCACGAACAAGGGCCTCGCCCTGTTCCCTCGGCAGATCGACGGACGCTTCGTCGCGCTGTCACGTCATGACGGGGCACGCAACGCCATCGCCCAGTCCGACGACCTGCGGTGCTGGCCGCGCGCCGAGCCGCTGGACTGTCCCACCGAGACGTGGGCGACGGTCCAGGTCGGCAACTGCGGCTCGCCGATCGAGACGGGCGAGGGCTGGCTGGTGCTCACCCACGGCGTCGGCCCGATGCGCACCTACTCCATCGGGGCGCTGCTCCTCGACCTCGACGACCCGACCAGGGTCATCCGGCGGACCAAGCAGCCGCTGCTCACCCCGCAGCCCGACGAACAGAACGGCTACGTGCCCAACGTGGTGTACTCCTGTGGCGCTCTCCTCCACGGCGCGACGCTCCTGCTCCCGTACGGCATCGGCGACGCCAACATCGGTTTCGCCACGATCGACCTCGGCGAGCTCCTCACGTCGATGGATGATGCCTCCGTCGGCGTCGCCACGCCGCTGTGACGCCCGTGCGGCGCTGAGCCCGGACGCGCCCGCTCATCCGGCAACATCCGGGGAGATGGCGGTGGACGCCTGCTCGGTCGTGCGGGGCCGTCGGGCGGCGAGCTCACGAATGCCGCGTTAGCCCCAATGCCGTTCAGTTAGGACTACATCGATGTAGTTTGTGGTATGGCTCGTGTTGGGTGGAGGAAGCCGGTTTCGGAGCGTCGGTTGTCGGATCTGGTGTCGGTGGGGTTGCTGACGAGGGTGTTCCCCTCGGATGTGGTCGATGAGGTGATCGCAGAGACGGGCCGCACCGAGCAGCGGCATCGGTCGTTGCCGGCGCGGGTGATGGCGTACTTCGCGGTGGGCATGGCGCTGCATTCGGATGGCTCGTATGAGGACGTGCTGGGCCTGTTGACCGACGGTCTGGCGTGGACCGGCTCGGACGCGGAGCCGCCGCGGTTGCCGACGAAGTCGGCGATCTTCCAGGCCCGCGAGCGGCTCGGTGCGGAGCCGGTGAAGGCGTTGTTCGACCGGGTAGCTCAGCCGCTCGGGGTCGAGGCGACACCGGGTTCGTTCCTGGCGGGCCGGCGGCTGGTGGCCATCGACGGGACCACGCTCGATGTCGCCGACAGCGACGTCAACGCCGAACACTTCGGTCGACCCGGGGTGAACAAGGGTGAGCGTTCGGCGTTCCCGCAAGCCCGGGTGGTCGGGCTCGCCGAGTGCGGCACCCACGCCATCTTCGACGCCGTTGTCGGCCCGTACACGATCGGTGAGAACACCCTCGCCCGTGAGCTCGTTTCCCGGTTCGAGCCCGGGATGTTGGTGCTCGCCGATCGCGGTTTCTGCGGGTTCCCGTTGTGGTCAAGGGCCGCAGCGACCGGAGCGGACCTGTTGTGGCGGGCGATGTCGAACATGAAACCACGCCATGTCGAGACCCTCGGTGATGGGTCATGGCTGGCCGAGCTGCGACCCTCAGGCAACGCCGGCCGTCACGCCGAGCCGATGACGATCCGAGTGATCGACTACGAACTCGACGACGGCCGCGGCGACCCGTGCGGTCCGTATCGGCTCTTCACCACCTTGCTCGACCCCGCCGAGGCACCCGCTTCGGAGTTGGCGTTCGCGTACGCCCAACGCTGGGAGATCGAGATCGCCTTCGCTGAGCTCAAGACCCACCAACGCCGCTCCAAAGCGGTGCTCCGTTCGAAGTCCCCGGCCCTCGTCGAACAAGAGATCTGGGGTCATCTGTGCTGCCACTACGCCATCCGCACCCTGATGTTCGAAGCCGCCCACGACGCCGATGTCGACCCCGACCGGGTCAGCTTCACCGCCGCACTACGCATCACCCGACGCTCGCTTTCACAGGCGCGCGATTTTTCCCCCTCAGGGGGCTGACCGATCCTGGCGTCACGCCATCATCCAGCTGTGCCGGCGTCTCAACCCGGCCCGACGGCTCCGATCGAGCCCCCGGCTGATCAAACGCAAGATGCCCAAGTGGCACGTCAAACGCGCCCGCCACGCCGACTGGCCCCAACCCACCGGACCACCCATCACCACCATCCTTCGCATCTAACTGAACGGCATTGGGGTTAGTCGCCCGGGACTTGCTCACGGCGATCTCCTTGCCTCCGTTGGTGGGCCGCCAGATGCCCGATTGCGGGGCCTTCTGGCCAGTATGGGGGGTCTTGCTAGCCATGACTAGCCTCCTTCTTGGTATTCCGCTGGAACCGGCGTCGGGTTACGGGCCTAGGGCCGGTTCCAGCGGGCCG
>JALZMG010000194.1 GCA_030858325.1 Actinomycetota bacterium
GCACTACAGCCTGATCCCGACGACGTGTTTCAACTGCGAGGCGTGCTGCGGGCTGGTCGCGTTCGTCGACAAGGCCAGCGGCGAGGTCAAGAAGTTCGAGGGCAACCCGCACCACCCGGCCAGCCGCGGCCGCAACTGCGCCAAAGGACCGGCGACGATCAACCAGGTCCACGACCCCGACCGCATCCTCTATCCGCTCAAGCGGGCCGGCCGGCGCGGCGAGGGGCGCTGGGAGCGCATCGAGTGGGCGCACGCGCTGGAGGAGATCGGCACGCGCATCGGCACGGCCCTGAATGAGGGCCGCCACGACGAGATCATGTACCACGTCGGGCGTCCCGGCGACGACAGCTACATGGAACGCGTGCTGCACGCCTGGGGCATCGACGGGCACAACAGCCACACCAACATCTGCTCGTCGGGGGCGCGCGTCGGCTACGCCGCGTGGATGGGCTTCGACCGGCCGTCTGGCGATCACGCCAACGCCAAGGTCATCTTCCTCATCTCCTCGCACCTCGAAGCCGGTCACTACTTCAACCCGCACGCCCAGCGCATCATCGAGGGCAAGATGCGCGGCGCCAAGGTCATCTGCGTCGACCCGCGCCTGTCGAACACGGCGTCGATGTCCGACTACTGGTTGCCCGTGTGGCCGGGGACGGAGGCGTTCCTGTGTCTGGCCATCGCCCGCCTGCTGATAGTCGACGGGACGTGGGACCGGGAGTTCGTGCGCCGCTGGGTCAACTGGGACGTGTTCCTACGCGAGACGCGACCGGACCTGGAGTGCACGTTCGAGCAGTTCGGGCCGGCCCTCGCCGACCTGTACGCCGAGTACACGCCGGAAGAGGCGGAGCGGATGTGCGGCGTCGATCAGCGCCAGATCCGCGAGATCGCCGCGCACATCGGCCGGGCCGTTCCGGGCCGTCTGGCGTCGCACAACTGGCGAGCGTCTGCTGCCGGCAACGAGGGCGGCTGGCAGACGGCGCGCTGCCTGTTCCTGCTCAACGTGCTGACGGGATCCGTCGGCACGGAGGGCGGCACGAGCCCGAACGGCTGGAACAAGTTCATCCCCGTCCCGCCCAAGCAGGTCCACCCACACGGCCGCTGGAACGAGCTGACATGGCCGCAGGAGTACCCACTCAGCCACCACGAGCTGTCGATGCTGCTCCCCCACTTCCTGAAAGACGGCCGGGGCCGCCTCGACACGTACTTCACGCGCGTCTACAACCCGATCTGGACGAACCCGGACGGCTTCTCGTGGCTCGAGGTGCTGACGAACGAGGACCTCGTCGGCTGCCACGTCGCGCTGACGCCGATCTGGAGCGAAACGGCGTGGTTCGCCGACTACGTCCTGCCGATGGGTGTCGCCTCCGAACGCCACGACGTCGCCTCCTACGAGACCCATATCGGCCGCTGGATCGGCTTCCGCCAGCCGGTGATGAAAGTTTTCGCCGAGCAGCAGGGTCGTACGGTCGAGCGGACGCGCGACGTCAACCCCGGCGAGGTGTGGGAGGAGCACGAGTTCTGGATCGACCTGTCGTGGCGCATCGATCCGGACGGCGCGCTCGGGATTCGCCAGCACTTCGAGTCGATCGAACGGCCGGGCACACCGCTGCCGATCGACGAGTACTACGCCCACCTCTTCGAGCACTCGGTGCCGGGCTTACCCGAAGCGGCCGCGGCCCAAGGGCTGACGCCGTTGCAGTACATGCGCAAGTACGGCGCGTTCGCACTGCCCGGCGACATGCACGAGGTGCACGAGCAGATCGTCACCGCCGACGCCATCGCCGATGCCGGCGGGGAGCGTGACGCCAACGGCGTCTACCGCGTGCCGGGCACAGCCGGGAGCCACGGCAACGTCGACGAGATCGACGGGCACATGCCGTTCATCGGCGATGGCTCGCTCGGCGTGGAGATCGACGGCGATGTGCGTTTCGGCTTCCCGACGCCGTCGCGCAAGCTGGAGCTGTTCTCGCCGATGCTGCGCGACTGGGGTTGGCCGGAGTACGCGCTGCCGACGTGGATCCCTTCGCACGTGCACTGGGAGCAGTTGGACCTGGCCGCCGGCGAGCGGATCCTGCTGCCGACGTTCCGCCTGCCGACGTTGATCCACACCCGCTCGGCGCAGGCCAAGTGGCTGGCGGAGATCAGCCACGCCCATCCGCTGTGGATCCACCCGCGCGACGCCGAGGAACTGGGCATCGGCGTCAACGGGCTCGTGCGCGTCTCCACGCAGACGGGTTACTTCGTGATCAAGGCGTGGCGCACCGAGGGGATCCGGCCCGGCGTCGTCGCCGCTTCGCACCACATGGGGCGGTGGCGCCTGGACGAGGCCACGGGGACATCCGGGTGGACGGCAGGCGTCGCCGCCATCTCCGGCCCTGCCGGCGGCTTCGGCAGCGGCACGCGCTCCGACGACGGGCGCTGGCACATCGCCACAACGCACGGCGTGCAGCCGTGGTCGTCAGCGGACGCCGACACGGCGCGGGTGTGGTGGAACGACGCCGGCGTGCACCAGAACCTGACGTTCCCGGTCCAGCCGGACCCCGTGTCGGGGATGCACTGCTGGCTACAGCGCGTGACGGTCGGTCCGGCGGCCGCGGGTGACCGCTACGGTGACGTTGCCGTCGACACGGGCCGATCGATGGACGTGTTCCACGAGTGGCTGGCCAAGACTCGGCCGGGACCTGGGCCGGGCGGGCTGCGCCGGCCGCTGCACCTGGCCCGGCCCGTGAAGCCACTGGCGTCCGCGTACCGCCAGACGTGACGGGCGAGCTAGTCACTCAGGCCGCGCGGCGCGAGGTCCTCGCGTCGACGCTCGGTCGTCTCGTGCTGGCCGAGCCCGGTCCGGGGTTGGACGAGTTGGTGGGCACGATGGTCGACCTCGAGGCGTTGACCGATGCGGCGACGGCCGTCGACTACGAGCGCATCTTCCTGCGCGCCGCACCGCCCTACGAGAGTCTGTTCTGCTCCGCCGACGGCCACCAGGGTGGACTTCCGGCGGCGGCCGTGGCCGCCGTCTACGGCGAGGCCGAGTTCACCGAGCACGACGACGGTGGGTGGCGCGTCGCCGGGCCGGACCATCTCGGCCTCGAGCTGCGCTTCCACGCCCATCTCGTCGGGCGCGAGCTGCTGGCCTGGCGGGCAGACCGGCCGGACGAGGCGGCCGTGGCGATCGAGACGCAGCGGCGGTTCCTGGCCGAGCACATGGCGCGGTGGGCGGCAGTCGCCGTCCGCGCGCTGCAACCGGCCGCCGTCGGGACGCCATACGCGGTGGTGC
>JALZMG010000340.1 GCA_030858325.1 Actinomycetota bacterium
CATCGACGTCGGCGGTGTGCGCATCGGCTATCCGGAGTTCGTCGCCCCGGCGTTGATGGCCGCGTCGGCGATGAACGGCGCCGTGTACGACTCGACGATGAACGTGTACTTCAAGCTCAAGCACGCCAAGTTGTACGACGCCGTGCTGGCGACGCCGATGGTCCCGGCCGACGTCGCGCTTGGCGAGATCGGCTGGGCCGTCGTGCGCGGCCTGCTCTACTCGATCGCCTTCCTGCTGACGATGTGGGGCCTGGGTATGGTCGGCTCGCCGTGGATCGTGCTGGCCGTGCCGGCATGCGTGCTGATCGGGTTGGCCTTCGCCGCCGTCGGCATGGCCTGCACGACGTTCATGCGCTCGTGGGCCGACTTCGAGTACGTGACGGCGATCTCGCTGCCGCTGTTTCTGTTCTCGGCCACGTTCTACCCGCTCTCGAGCTACGGCGAGTGGGGTTGGATCCTGCAGCTCAGCCCGCTGTACCACGGCGTGGCGCTGGTGCGCGCGCTGAACGTCGGCAACTTCAGCTGGTCGATGCTCGGCCACGTCGCCGTCCTCGTGGCGATGGCCGCCGCCGGCCTCGTCGTCGCCTCCCGTCGTATCTCGGCGCTCCTGCTCAAGTAGCCGCCGGCACTCGGCACTGGCGGGCGCGCGGCGCCCGCGGCGGCGGCCAACCCCATAGCCTGGAACACATGCTGTTCCGCACGAAGACCGAGATGGTGTCCGCCGCCGACGCACTTCCGGGGCGCACCGACGAGACGATGCCGATCCCCGCCGTTCACCACGTCAACGGCCACGCGCTCGAAGGGCCGTGGCCGGAGGGCATGCAGACAGCCGTGTTCGGGCTCGGCTGCTTCTGGGGCGCCGAGCGCATCTTCTGGCAGACGCCGGGCGTCTATTCGTCGGCCGTCGGCTACGCCGGCGGGTTCACCACGAACCCCAGCTACGAAGAGGTGTGTTCCGGCCGCACCGGTCACACCGAGGCCGTGCTCGTCGTGTTCGACCCGCAGCTCGTCACGTTCGAGCAACTGCTGACCGTGTTCTGGGAGGGCCACAACCCGACCCAGGGCATGCGCCAGGGCAACGATCGGGGCACGCAGTACCGCAGCGCCATCTACCTGACCGACGAGAGCCAGCGGGCAGCCGTCGAGGCCAGCCAGGACCGCTTCGCGGCGGCGCTGGAGGGCGCTGGATTCGGGGAGATCACGACGGAGATCGCCCCGCTCGACACGTTCTATTACGCCGAGCCGTACCACCAGCAGTACCTCTCGAAGAACCCCGGCGGCTACTGCGGCCTCGGCGGCACGGGCGTCAGCTGCCCGATCGGGCTACGTTCCTGACGGGCGTACGCCGGCAACGAGTGGAATGACTGGAAAGGACCGAACGATGGGTTTCATGGACAAGGCCAAGAACATGGTCGACAAGATCGAGGACAAGATCCCCGACTCGGTGAAGGACAAGCTCCCGGCGTCGGTCAAGGACAAGCTGGGCATCGACGACGACGACGACACCACGGGTACCGAGACCGCGGCGACGGACCTCACGGCTGACGCGACCGCGCCTGGCTCGGTCTCCGACGTCGCCGCCGCCACGAGCAGCGACGCCGCCGACACCGTGCGCGGATCCAGCGATCCGTCGTACAAGGACGTTCCTGATCATCCTGAGGCGCCCGGAGCCGGCCGCATCGCCGGCTCCGACATCACCGAGCCGTAGTCCCCCGCCGGGTTCCTCGCACCCGTGGGGCGCACGTCTCGATCATGAGGACTGCGCACCCCGAATCGGCTCTTCCTCGGTAGCCGTCCACGGCGCCGTGCCCCCTGCTCGGCCGACCTCGTCGCCAGCAGTGATGCCAGGCCGGTTCCAGCCCGCTTCACGGATGGCTGCGCCGTCGGCGTCGAGCGTGCGGCCTGGCCAGCGCAGCGCGGCCGGCGTGGCGCTGAGGCGGGCCAGGGGGCCCTGCATGGGGACACCGCCGACGTCGACGACGGCGCGACGGGCCACGTAGTGCGCGTCGACGGCGATGTCGGCCATGTCCATCACCGCTCCGACCGCGGCATGGGCGTCGGTGAACGCAGCGATCACCTCGTCACGCGACCGCCGCGCACACCACTGCACCATCACCGACTCCAGCTCGTCGCGGTGTTCGGTGCGCCCGGCGAACGTGGCGAAGCGCTCATCCGCGGCGACGCCGAGCACGCCCATCACCCGTGCGGCCACCGTGTCACTGCTCGTCGACAGCGCGATCCACGCCCCGTCGCGACACTGGTAGGTCCCACGCGGAACGCTGTAGGGCAGGCCGGATCCGAGCCGCGGCTGTTGCTCGCCGGTCAGCGCGAACACCGTCGGCAGCGGCCCCATGAAGTGGAACATCGTCTCCAGCAGGCTGACGTCGACGACCTGACCGACGCCGGAGTGCACGGCGACGAGCGTGGCGAACGCCGCAGCCAGGCCGGTCGCCTCGTCGGTCAGGGCGACAGGCGGCAGGAGCGGCGGACCGTCCGGTTCGCCGTTCAGCGCGGCGAACCCCGACATCGCCTCGGCGATCGTGGCGAACCCGGGACGCGACGCATACGGCCCGTCCTGGCCGAAGCCGCTGATGCGCGTGATGACGAGCCGCGGGTTGCGGGCAAGTAGCGCATCCGGTCCGAGGCCGAGCCGCTCCAGCGTGCCGGGCCGAAAATTCTCGACGACCACCCCGGCGTCGGCGACCAGGCGCCAGAGCACGGCGAGGTCGTCGTCGTCTTTGAGGTCGAGCACGATCGTGCGCTTGTTGCGGTTGGCCAGCTTCCACCACAGGCCCTCGCCGTCGCGATTGTCACGCCACGCCATCCGCCGCAGCGAGTCGCCGCCGGGGCGCTCGACCTTGATCACGTCGGCCCCGAAGTCGGCCAGGTACCGGGCGCAGTTGGGCCCGGCGATGACCGTCGACAGGTCGACCACGCGCACGTCGCGCAGCGCGCCGCGGCTCGACTCCGGGCCCTCCTCCGGCTCGCCAGTTCCGGCGCTCG
>JALZMG010000367.1 GCA_030858325.1 Actinomycetota bacterium
CGCCCCGGACGCGCGCTACGCGCAGCCGGCGATCGTCACGATGCCCGACCAGACGGAGATCGTGCGCACGGAGACATTCGGCCCGTTGCTGTACGTGCTCGCCTACGACGAGTTCGACGAGGCCGTCGGCCTGCACAACGGCGTCCCCCAGGGCCTGGCATCGAGCATTTTCACGAACGACGTGCGCGAGGCCGAGCGGTTCATGTCCGCCGACGGGTCCGACTGCGGCATCGCCAACGTCAACATCGGCCCGTCCGGCGCCGAGATCGGCGGCGCTTTCGGCGGCGAGAAGGAGACCGGCGGCGGTCGCGAGTCCGGTTCCGACGCGTGGAGGGGGTACATGCGCCGGGCCACCAACACGATCAACTACTCGACGTCACTTCCCCTCGCCCAAGGCGTCCGCTTCGACATCGACTGAAGACGGCTCTGTCCTTTCCGATCGGCCCATTCGGGCCGATCCGAAAGGACAGAACGGGTCAGACGCCGGCGATCGCCGACCTGCACCCGCCCGTCGACGAGTTGCAGCTGGCGCTCGGCCTCGCTCATCGTGCGCTGGAAGTCGCCCGGATGCAGCTCGCGGCCGCGCTCGAGGAGGGCGATCGCCTGGCCTGCCCGGGCCAGCCGTGACGCCATGATCGACCCGCCGTAACCCGATCCGACGACCACCGCCGTGTAGTGATCGCGCAGCTCGTGCAACGGACGCGACAACACCTCCATGGCCATCGCCGAAGCTACCGGATGCGCACTCGGGCCGATTCGGGGCGCAGCAGTACGCTGACGGCGTGGGCGGCAGCCGCGACTGGGGTCGCACGACGGCGATCATCTTCTCCGACATCGTGTCCTCGACGGAGCTGCTCTACTCGCTGGGCCCGGAACGCAACGAGGGCGTGCGACGCAGCCATCTGGCCGACCTGCGTCGCGCGCTGCGCGACCAGGGTGCCGCCAGGTGAAGAACCTCGGCGACGGCATCATGGCCGTCGTCCCGTCGGCGGCAGGCCGTCGCCGCCGTCGTGGCGATGCAGCAACGCACCGACGCCCAGGCCAGAGCGGCCGGCCTGCAGCTGCGGATCAGGATCGGCGTGTCGATCGGTGACGCCGTCGAGGACGAGGGTGACTGGTTCGGCCCCGCCGTCGTGGAGGCAGCACGGCTGTGCGACCTGGCCGCGCCCGGCGAGATCCTGGCGACGAGGATGCTGCGCGAACTGGCTGCGCCGGGGACCGACGTGACGTTCGAACTGGTCGGTCCGCGCTCGCTCAAGGGCATCCCCGACCCCGTCGAGGTCCACTCTGTGCAGTGGCCACCAGCGCCCGACGGCGCGCTGGAGCCGCCGGCGATGCTCACCGGCCACGGCGCCTTCGAGATGGTCGGGCGCGACGCCGAGCGGGCCCTCATCCTCGACGCATGGGAAGCCACAGGGCAGGGCACTCGCCGTGTCGTGCTCCTCGGCGGTGAGCCGGGAGTCGGCAAGAGCCGCCTGACCGCGGACCTGGCCGCCCGCGTGCATGCCTACGGCGGCCAGGTGCTGCTCGGACGGTGCGATCCCGAAGGCGGCGGACCCTTCCAGCCCTTCGTCATCGCGCTGCGCCAGCATCTCGAGGAGTGCACGGCACGCAACGAATCCCCAGACCTCGGCCCGAACGCCGGCACGCTGACACGTCTCGTGCCGGAGCTTCCCGGCGCCGAGGGCCAGGCTGCCGCGAGCAGCGACCCGGCAGAGGAGCGGTTGGCACTCTTCGACGCGATCGCCGATGCGTTCCATCGCATCGCCGACCGCGCCCCGCTGCTCCTCGTCCTGGAGGACCTGCACTGGGCGGCGGCGGAGACGATCCAACTGCTACGCCACCTGATCGGGTGGACGCACGACGCATCCATGCTCGTCATCGTCACGGTGCGCACGACCGAGGTCGACGGTGAGTCCGGGCTCGGGCAGTTCCTCGCCGAATCGGCCCGGCTCGTGCGCTCCCAACGCATCGATCTCCACGGTCTCGCCGAGCACGACATCGTCGGCCTCCTGGCCGGCGGGTGCGAGCCGACCGATGACGTCGTTTCGCTGGCGCGAACACTGCACGAGCAGACCGACGGCAACGCGCTGTACACGACGCAGCTGCTCGCCCACGCCATCGAGACTGGGATGGTCGAGCGCGCCCGGCGACGGCCTGCGCATGACCGACGACAGCCCGGCGGGGCTGCGGCTGCCGGAGTCGCTGCGTGACGTCGTGCTCGGTCGCGTCAGCGCGGCCGGGCCGGACGTCCAGCGACTGCTGGAGATGGCCGCCGTCGCAGGTGAGCGCTTTGACCCGCTCCTCCTGGCGCAAGTGGACGACATCGACGGGCGCCTCAGCGACGCACTCGACCAGGCCGTCGGCGCACACCTCGTCGAGCCAGACGGCGCGTCCGACGAGTACCGATTCGTCCATGCGCTCGTGCGCTCGACCGTCGGGGCACGGCTGTCGTCGCTCCGCAGGGCGCGCATCCACGACCGCATGGCCGAGAAGCTGGAGGCGATGGGTGGCGGCGCCGCATCGCTGCTGGCGCACCACGCCGCCCAGGCGGCGATGCTCGGTCCTGCACTGGCTGTTCGGGCGGCCCGCCTGTCGAGGCGCGCCGGCGACGAGGCGATGGCCGCGCTGGAGTTCCGCTCGGCGGCCGAGTGGTACCAGGACGCGCTGGACCACTGGCGGCCACGGGCCGACACAGGTCCCGACCACGCCCTCACGCGCGCCGAGATCCTGACCAGCCTCGGCACCGCCCAACGCGACGCCGGCATCGCCGCCTTTCGCGAGACGCTGCTCGAAGCGTCCCGGCTCGCCGCCGACGTCGGCGCCGTCGACCTGCAGCTACGGGCCACGCTGGCCAACACGCGGGGCACGTTCGCCAACGCCAAGAGAGTGGACGTCGAGCGCACCGAGCTGCTGCGGGCCACGATCGCCATCGTCCCTGACGAGTGCACTCGCGAACGGGCGCAACTGCTGTGCCTCCTGGCCATGGAGTTGGGCGTCGGACCCGGCTTCCCAGAACGGCTGGCGCTGAGCTCAGAGGCCGTCGACCTGGCCCGTGCCAGCGGTGACGAGATCACACTGGCGTGGGTCCTCGCCCGCCGGGAGCCGGCCGTCACGCACGTCACCACGATCGACCAACGACGCGCCGAAGTCGACGAGCTGCTCACGCTCGCCGCCAGTCAGCACGACGATCTACTGCGCTTCTGGGCTCACCATCGCAGTCTGAAGATCGGCTACGAGTTCGGCGAGCGCCAGCGCATCGAAGCGCACCTGGCGGAGCTGGAGGAGTTGGCGGCGACGCTGCGCCAACCCGAGCCGGGCGTCTTCTTCGCCAGGGACCGGGCGACCTACGCGTCGCTGCGCGGTGACTTCGAGGCCGCGGAACGCTGGTCACAGGACTCGGTGGAGATCGGCTCGCGCCTCGGCGTGCCGGACGCCTGGAAGATCTGGACGTCGCAGTTGTACTCCATCCGCTTCCAGCAGGGCCGCCTCGGCGAGCTGCTCGACGGCATGGGCGCCACGAACCAGTCGCGTTGGGACCCGGCGTTGTGGGCGGGGTGGTCGCTCCTTTGCGCGGAGACCGGCGATACCGACACAGCGCGCGAGTCGCTGGAGGTCCAGCACAACGTCGACTTCCTCGACTACCCGACGGGGCACACGGCCTCGGCCGGCATCGCCGCCACCGGCCTGGCCGCCGGACGGGTGGGGGACGACAAGGTGGCCCTCGCCCTGCTCCCCCTCCTCGACCGCGCCGCCGGCCGCTGCATCGCCGACGTCAGCTTCTGGTACGGGCCTGTCGCCCACTACCAGGGCATCCTCCGCGGTGTGCTCGGTCAGCTCGATGCTGCCGTCGCCCATCTCGGCGCAGCGATCGAGATGGAGCGACAGCTCGGCGCCCAGCCGTGGTTGTCCCGCTCCCTGGCCGAGATGGCACGCATGCTACGCCACCGGGCCAGACCCGGCGACGAATCGGCCGCCGATGTCGCGTCGACCGAGGCGACCGCGGTGGCCGACGCGGCGGGGGTCGAGGGCATCGACGCGCTGGCGAAGGAGCCGCTGGCGACCGTCAGCGACGCCGACCAGCCCGCCTGAGCGAGCGAGTCTTCGAGCGAGCGACCAATTGTTACGGTCTTTTCGACTCATTGCTGCCGGTCGAGATCACCGTGCCGAGCGGTGTCGACGAGGCGAGGATGCAGCAATGAGTCGCGCTTCCGTCTCTCTTTCGCGAGCCACGAGCTCACGGCGTCGGTCGACGACCGCCCGGTCGACGGCGGCCGTGAACGCATCCCACGTCGCCCAGGTGGAGTGGATCCGTGTCGCCACCTCGTCGGCCAGCGCGGCCGCGTCCGCGCCGACGGCGTGGACGGCGGGCGAATCGACTGTGCTGTCGGCGCGCTGGCGGTACATCTCCAGGGTGAGCTGGCGAGTTCCTCGTCGACGAGCACGATCGTCGCGCCCTTCAGCGGTTCGGGGTCCGGGTGGTCGACGACCCAGCCACCGGTGTTGACGACGGCGACCGGGCGGGCGAACCCGCTGGCCGCGCGGGTCGATACGAACGGCTTGTGGGTGTGGCCGAACACGAACGTCGTCTGCGCCGGCACATGGCCGACCTCCTCGCGCAGCCCCTGCCCGACCGGCCCGGCGAGGTACGCGA
>JALZMG010000369.1 GCA_030858325.1 Actinomycetota bacterium
ACGAACCACCGGAAGTCCCTGGGCGCGGGTGGTCGGTCCCAGCGCGACACACGACTCATGGGCGGACACGGTACCCGGCGGCGACGGCACGAACCGGGCGATGACGACTGCTGGGTCGTGGTGGCGCACCGATAGCGTCGCCGGTCGATGGGAACCGACGCCGGCCCCGCCGAGGATCGGCCTTCGTCGCCCGTCGTCGCGCTTGACGACGCGGTGGCCGTGCTCGGTCGGTTTCCTGCCCTCGCCGGGGTCACGCTCCGCGTTGATCGCGGCGACATCGTGTGGCTGCGCGGCCCGAACGGCGCCGGCAAGACCACCCTCCTGCGCCTCTGTGCCGGGCTCGTGCCGCTCACCCGCGGTAGCGGCATCGTGCTCGGCTGCGACCTGCGTACCGAGCGTGATCAGTTGCGCCCCCTCGTGGGCGTGCTCGGCCACGCCAACGGCCTCTACCTCGACCTCACGGTCGCCGAGAACGTCGGCTTCTGGGGTGCGACTGTCGGCGCCTCGAGCGACGAGATCGCATCCGTGCTCGACCGGCTCGGTCTGTCGTTACGCCTCGCGTCGCTCCCGGTCCGCCGGCTGTCGGCCGGCCAGCAGCGGCGCACCGCCATCGCGTGCCTCATCGCTCGCCGCGCCGCGCTGTGGCTACTCGACGAGCCGCACTCCGGGCTCGACGCCGCCGGCCGTGACGACATCGACGCCATTCTGCGCCAGGCCGCTGCGTCGGGTGCCACGGTGATGGTGGCCAGCCACGAGTTCGACCGCGCCGCGCCGCTCGCCACCAAGACGTTCGACGTAATCGGCGGCGTCATCCAGGCGGCGGGAACGCGCTCATGAGTGAGCGCAGCCCCCGTGACATCATGAGTGCCTGGTGGCACACCACCCGGCTCATTGCCAAACGCGACCTGCTCGTCGAATGGCGCAGCCGGATTGCGCTCAACCAGGTGTTCCCGTTCGCCGGCATTGTGATGGTGATGTTCGGATTCGCCATCGACGACACCCGCCTGATGGAGCGCATCGCGCCTGGGCTCATCATGCTGGCAACGATGTTCTCCCTGCTCATCCTCGTCCAGCGCTCGTTCGCGGTCGAGAGCGAGGACGGCGCCCTCGACGCGCTCCGCACGGCCGGCGTCAGCTCGTCGGCACTGTTCTGGGGGAAGTCGATCGCCATGGCCGCACAGCTCGCCGCCCTCGAGGCGCTCCTGGTCGTCCTCGCCATCCTGTTGTACGGAAGCACGATCAGGCCCTCCGGTGTCGTGTTACTCATCGCAACTTGGCTGGCTGCGAGTTGGGGTTTGGCGACCGTTGGTACGCTCTACGGCGGCCTCGCTGCTGGTGCACGGGGGCGGGAGACATTGCTCCCGCTGCTGTTGTTGCCAGTCGTGGCGCCAGTTCTGATCGGAGCTACCCGAGCGGTCGAAGCGGCGCTCGGCGCAAGAGGCAGTGTCGCCGATGGCTGGCCCTGGATGGGTTTGGTCGCCGTCTTCGCCGCCGTGTTCTGCGCCGGGGGCACCCTCGCCTTCGGTCCGCTCATCGACGAATAGGAGAGTGCGTGGTTGACATTGCGACAGGGCGGTCGACCCAGTCGACCACAGGGACGCACGCCACGCGCATTCTTGGCATCGTCACGCTCGTCGGCGTCGCCTGGCTCATCCTGTTCGGGTTGTTCCTGTCGCCGGCCGACAAGAACCAGGGCGAGTCGGTCCGCATCCTCTATCTCCATGCTCCGTCGGCCTGGCTGGCGTATCTCGCGTTCGTCGTCACTGCCGCCGCATCGGCGCTGTACCTGTTCCGGAAGACGCACTCGCTCGCCTGGGACCGCCTCGCCGGCGCCAGCGCCGAGATCGGCGTGCTGTTCATGGGAGTCACGCTCGTGGTCGGGATGCTTTGGGGTCGGCTCACGTGGGGCGTGTTCTGGCGTTGGGACGCCCGGCTCACCACCACCGCATTCCTCTTCGTCACATACGTCGGCTACCTCGCGGTGCGCCGCCTCGGCGGCACGCCAGCGCAACGGGCGAGGCGCAGCGGCGTGCTGGCGCTGCTCGCCGTGCTGGAAATCCCGCTCGTGCACTTCAGCGTGAAGCTGTGGCGTGGTCTGCACCAGGACGCCAGCGTCCTCCGACCGGACGGTGAGGTGAAGCTCGACGGCCTGATGCTGTTTACGCTGTTCAGCGGCATCATCACGTTCACGCTGATGTACGCCTGGCTCGTCATCCACCGCACCCGCACGCTCACCGCCGAGGACATGCTCGACGACGTCGGTCTCGAACTGGCGCTCG
>JALZMG010000399.1 GCA_030858325.1 Actinomycetota bacterium
CCTCTCCCCATGCCACTGGCGCAGCGCCAGTTCCGTCAAGCGAGGCGGTCGACTTGTCGAGTGTCCGTCTGCGAGCGTCGAGCACCATCGTTGCAATTGCAAGGGTAGAAGTCCGGTAGAAGTCCGCCCCTTCAGACCGGAGAGAACCCCTGCTGAGCAGGGGCTCCGTGGTGGGCGAGGGGGGACTTGAACCCCCACGAGGTTGCCCTCACTGGCACCTGAAGCCAGCGCGTCTGCCATTCCGCCACTCGCCCGAGTGGAACCGCAACGCTACCAACGTCCGTGATCGAGTCGCACTGCCGGTTGCAACCGACTGGATCGGGCCGGTTGCGACGTGCAGAACCGGGGGCGGCGGCCTCAGTGCGCCGCGACCCCACCGGTAGCATCGGCCAGCACCATGGGGTTGCAGTCACTGGAACGGCGCCTGGAGCGTATGGTCGACGGCGTGTTTCGTGGATCGCGTGGCGCCATCCGGCCGATCGAGCTGGGGCGGCGGTTGGTGCGGGAGATGGACGACCAGCGCTCCGTCGACGTCAAGGGCCGACGCGTCGTGCCCAACGACTTCACGATCCAACTGAACCCGCGCGACCTGCAGAGCTTCGCCGAGATCGAAGACGTGTTGCAGAACGAGCTCGTCGAGGCGGCCCGCGAGTACGCCCGCGAGGAGGGCTATCACTTCATGGGGCCGGTGCGCGTCGAGCTGACCGGCGACCCCGACCAGCGGCCCGGTCGTTGCGACGTCGTCGCCCAGTTGCGCCAGGCGCGCGGCGGTGTCGGCGCCGGATCGTTGGTCATGCCGTCTGGACAGCGCGTCTCGCTCGGCGATCGGTCCGTGACCATCGGGCGCCAGTCTGACTGCACGATCGCGCTCAACGACACGAACGTCAGCCGCCGCCACGCCGAGATCCGCCCCGGCCAGCGGGCCTACGTCGTCGTCGACCTGGGCTCGACGAACGGGACGCTGGTCAACGGCGCGCGCATCACGGGCGAGCAGCGGCTGGCCGACGGGGACATCTTGAGTTTCGGATCGACCTACGTACGATTCGAGGCGTCGTAGCCGGTCGGTCGACCCCACGACGCCCCTGCACATGGACATCTCGGATCAGGCACTCGACATCCTCAAGCTCGTCCTCTTGGGCCTGCTGTACCTCTTCTTCGCCCGCGTCCTCTGGGCGGTGTGGAGCGAAGTCCGTCGCAGCAACACCCGCGCCGTGGCCAACCACGGCGACGTCGACGAGTTCGCGGCCACGGTCGCCGCTGCCGCACCACGCACCACACGACGCCAGCAGAAGCCGCCGAAGGGCCGTCGCGGTCGCGCGGCACGCCTCGTGATCGTCGAACCCAAGGCACGGCGCGGCGCGGCCTTCCCGCTGCAGGGCGAAGTCTCCATCGGCCGCGACCCGACCTCCACGATCCGCATCGACGACGACACGTTCGTGTCCACCCACCACGCCAAGATCTACGACATCGACGGACAGGCGATGGTCGAAGACCTCGGGTCGACGAACGGGTCGTTCCACAACGGCAATCGACTCGTCGGCGCCCGGCTGCTGCACGTCGGCGACCGCGTCCAAGTCGGCTACACCGTGCTGGAGGCCCAGTAGTGGCGAGGCTTCGCTGGGGGCTGGCCACCGATCCCGGTCGGGTCCGCCCCGAGAACGAGGACAACGCGCTCGCCGACCAGCGCGTGTTCATCGTCGCCGACGGCATGGGCGGACACCGCGCCGGCGAGGTCGCCGCGGCCATCGCCGTCGACCTGCTGCGGGCCCGGCTCAGCGCGCCCGGCGCCACGCTCCACGACGTCGTCACCGCCATCGCCGAGGCCAATGGCGACATCTTCACCGCCGCCACCGAGAACCCCGAGCAGCACGGCATGGGCACGACGGTCACCGGCCTCGTGCTCGTCGAGGAGCCCCTCGACGAGCCGGCGCAAGACGGCGGCGACGATGACGACGAACCGGACGGCGAGGCGCCCGATCACGGTGCACCAACCGAACGCGTCGTCGTCACCGCCGCCGCCGACGACGCGGCCGCGAGCGGCGCGGCGACGCCGGAGACGAGCTGGGCGCTCGTCAACGTCGGCGACTCACGGACATACCTCCTGCGCCATCGCCGCCTCCGCCGCGTCACGATCGACCACAGCTACGTCCAAGAGCTGGTCGCCACCGGTCACATCAGTGAGGACGAGGCGCGTGCGCACCCCCGCCGCAACATCGTCACCCGGGCGCTCGGCATCGACCCGTCGGTGCGCGTCGACGCATGGACACTGCCGGTCGTGCGCGGCGACCGTTTTCTCGTGTGCAGCGACGGGCTCGTCGACGAGGTGCCCGACGCCGACATCGCCGAGGTGCTCGTCACCGTCGGCGAGCCCCAGACTGCGGCCGACGAACTGGTCGCGCTGGCCATCCGGGAGGGCGGCCGGGACAACGTCACCGTGATCGTCGTCGACGTCCTGGAGGGCGACGATCCGCCGGACCCGACGTCCGAGCTCGACATCGAGCCGGCATGGGACGGTGGCGCGGCGACGAGCACGTGGGCCGTCGACGACCCTGAGGGCGAAGCGACGGAGTTCGCCGATCTGGCCTCGCTCGTGGAGGACGACTCGGCCGCGGCGGCGGGCGTCGAGGCACGCCGGGCAGCCGGCGCCGACGATCCTGACCGCCCGATCACCGACGAGATCCCCGTGACGCTCGCCGCCGCACCGCGCCGGCGCCGGCGCGTCACCGGGTTTCTCGGCGGCGTGGCCGTTGTCGCCGTGGTGGTGCTGGCGCTCGTGATCGCCGCGGCGTGGGCCCGTCGCGGGTACTTCGTCGCCTTCGACGACGACGGTGCCGTCGTCATCTACCGCGGCCGTGCCGAGGGCTTCTTGTGGTTCGAGCCGACCGCGGACGCGCCCGCCGACCTCAACCGGTCTCAGCTCGACGACGCGTCGATCGAACTCGTCGAGCGTGAGGTGCGCTTCGACTCGCGGCTGGCCGCCGAGGAGTTCGTGGCCGGCCGTCTCGACACCACGACCACGACGACGACAACAACCACCACGACCACGACGACGACGACGACCACCACCACGACGACGACGACGACGCCGCCGACCACGGTGGCCCCGTGAGATCGGCCACCTCGCCGGAGGTCGGGTGACCGATGGCCGTGCCGTCGCCGATCGCCCGTTCCCGCCGTTCGACGGAGCTCTCCCTCGTCGTGATGGCGGGGTTCATCACGGCCGGCGCGTACACACTGGCGTCGCTCGGGGAGTTCGCAGCCATCCCGGCGCGCCTCGTGCCGTTCCTCGGCCTGCTGCTCGGGCTGTTGATCCTGGCCCACATGGCCGTGCGCTGGTTCGCCCGCGGCGCCGACGGGACACTGCTGCCGCTGGCGGCGATCCTCCACGGGATCGGCTACGTCATGATCACCCGCCTCGACGAGCGCCTGGCCAGCCTGCAGACGACGTGGAGCATCGTCGCCATCGCCATCTTCGCGTTGACGCTGCTCGTCGTGCAGCGGGCGCCGGACCTCGCCCGGTACCGTTGGATCCTGTTGTTCCTCGGCATCGGTCTGTTGATCCTGCCAATGGTCCCCGGCCTCGGCTTCTCCGCCGGCGGCGCCCGCATCTGGGTCAGCCTCGGGCCGATCAACTTCCAGCCCGGTGAGTTCGCCAAGCTGGCGCTCGCCGTCTTCTTCGCCTCGTACCTGGCCGAGCGCCGTGAATTGATCGCCGCCGGCACGTGGCGGATCGGCCCGCTGCACCTCCCGGAGCCACGGCACCTCCTGCCGATCGTCGTCGCCTGGGGCATCGCCGTCATGATCATGGTCGGCCAGCGCGACCTCGGCTCGTCGCTGCTGTTCTTCGCCCTCCTCGTCGTGATGATGTGGGTCGCCACCGAGCGCGCCAGCTACCTCCTGATCGGCTTGGTGCTGTTCGCCAGCGCCGCCTACGTGTCGTGGCGGCTGTTCGGCCACGTGCAGAACCGCGTCGACATCTGGCTCGACCCGTGGGCCGACCCTCTGGACCGGGGCTACCAGATCGTGCAGGCGCTGTACGGCCTGACCGACGGCGGGATGGCCGGCACCGGCCTCGGGCTGGGCAGCCCGAACCAGGTGCCGGAGGCGCAGAACGACTTCATCTTCACGGCCATCGGCGAGGAGCTCGGCCTGTTCGGCGCATCCGCCGTGCTGATCGCCTACCTGCTCCTCATCGGTGGCGGCCTGCGCATCGCCCTGCGCACCGAGAACACGTTCGAGAAGCTGCTGGCGACCGGCCTGACGACCATCGTCGGCGTGCAGGCCTTCATCATCATCGGCGGCGTCATCAAGCTCGTCCCGCTGACCGGGATCACGCTGCCGTTCGTCAGCTACGGCGGGTCCTCGCTGCTGTCGAACTACATCCTCCTCGCGCTCCTGATCCGTCTTAGTGACTCGACCGCCCGCCGCCTGCGCGAGCTGCCGGACGACCCGACGCCACGCGAGCGCTGGCAGGCATGGCGGCTGCGTCGGCGCGGCAGGCCGGCGACGTGAACCGTCAGATCCGCCAGCTCGCCGGTGGCCTGATGGTCTGCTACGTGCTGCTCTTCGTCACGCTCAACTACTGGCAGGTCGGCCGGCAGGAGGAGCTGAGCGCCAAGCTCGACAACACGCGGGCGATCCGTCGCGAGTTCGACGAGCCGCGCGGAGACGTCGTCAGCGCCGACGGCGTCGTCGTCGCCCAATCCGTCGCCAACCCGCCGGACAGCCGCTTCACGTACCAGCGCGTGTACCCCACCGGCGACCTGTTCGCGCACATCTCCGGCTACTACACGTTCGCCTTTGGGTCGACCCAGGTCGAGCGCACGCAGGACGACGTGCTCACCGGCGACACCGGCGAGCAGCAACTGCGCAACCTGCCGGGCATCATCACCGGCGCCGACGACTCGGGCTCCGTGCACCTGACCGTGCGCAACGACCTGCAGCAGGCGGCCAAGAACGCGCTCGGCGAGCGCGAGGGCATCATTGTGGTCCTCGACCCGCGAACCGGCGCCGTGCCGGCGATGTGGAGCTATCCGAGCTACGACCCCAACCTCATCGCCAACCCCGTCTTCGACGAGGCCCAGGCCGTCATCACGTTCTACGACGCCGCGCCCGGCGACCCGCTGCTGGCCAACGCGTATCAGCAGCGCTACATGCCGGGCTCGACGTTCAAGATCATGACGACCGCCATCGCGTTGATGAACGGGACGGTCTCGACGGCGTCGGTGTTCCCCGACGAGACCGAGTTCCTCCCACCGCAGACGGACGACCCGATCGAGAACTTCGAGGGGACAACGTGCGGTGGCGACCTGCTGGAGGTGTTCACGCGCAGCTGCAACATCCCGTTCGCCAAGATGGCACTCGATCTCGGTGTGGACCGGCTGCCGGCCGGGCTGAACGACTGGGGACTTGGCGAGCCGGTGCCGATCGATCTGCCGCGTCCCGCCGCCAGCACGTTCGGTTCGACGGACAACCTCGCCCAGCAGTTGCCGCTCCTGGCGATTCGCGGCTTCGGTCAGAACGACGTGCAGATGGTGCCGCTGCACATGGCGATGGTCGCTGGGGCGATCGCCAATGGCGGGGAGATGATGACGCCGTACGTCGTCGCCGAGACCCGGGCGAACAACGGCGACCTGCTCGAGCGCACCGCGCCGGAGGTGTGGAAGACACCAGTGACGCCGGAGGTCGCCTCGACCATCGCCACGCTGATGCAGAGCGTGGCCACGGACGGCACCGCCAGCTGCTGCATCGCCTTGGAGGGCGGCGTCCCGGTCGCCGCCAAGACGGGCACGGCGCAGCTCAACGGCCCGGGCCAGCCCGAGCGCTCACACGCGTGGATCGTCGCGTATGCCCCGGCGAACGACCCGCAGTACGTCGTCGCCGTGATGATCGAGGGCACGAACGCCGAGATCTCGGCGAGCACCGGCGGACGCCTGGCCGGCCCCGTCGCCAAGA
>JALZMG010000405.1 GCA_030858325.1 Actinomycetota bacterium
GCGAGCGGCGGTCGAACCAGACCAGCGGCACGCCGTCGCGCAGCACGACGAGCGCGGCGCCGGTGCGCGCCGGGCGGCCGTCCGTCTCGGGCCAGGCCAGCGTGGCGCCGTACGCCTGGGCCGGATCGGTCGCCGTGAGCACGACCAGCGGCTGGACGTCGGCGGCGGTGCCGATGGCGTCGGCGGCCCGTTCGCGCACGGAGCGCAGGCGGTCGACAGCGCCGGGCAGCGCGAACTGGGCCGCGCCGAGCCCGCTGACGAAGTAGCCGCGCCGCACCTGCCCCCGCTCCTCGAGCACCTTGAGCACGCCGTACACCGAGGCGTAGCCGCCGACGACGCCCTCGGCGAGAACCGCCTCACGCGTGACGACACCGTGACGTTCGATCAGTTGCAGTGCAGTGGCGTGGGCCGCCTCCGTCGACGCCGGGACCGGTTCGAGCAGCGGAGCGACGAGGCTCCAGCGGCCACCACCGCCGGGTGGACCCAGGCGTTGCAGCCGACCAGGGCGGGGCCGGGCGCGCCCACCGTCGCGCCCGGTCGAACGTGGCGATCGTGACCCGAGTCCGCCCCCCCGACCGATCACGGCGCGCAGCGGGGCGGGCGAGTCGTTGGTCACCTCGCCGGCCCACACCAGGTCCCACAGCGCGCCGAGCAGCTCGGCATCCGTGGCGCCGGGCGCACCTGCCCTGAGCTGGTTCCAGAACACTGCGCCGCGCTCGGCGAGCACGGTGCGCACGGCGTCGTGCAGTGCGCCGTCGGGCCGGTCCTGCACCTCCCAGCCGAGCGCCAGCAACGGCAGCTGGTCGACGAAGCACAGGCGCACCCGCCCATCCGTCGAGCCGATGGCCCCTGCGCCGACCCACACCACGTCGCCGGAGGTGCACAGCTCGTCGAGCAGTGCAGGGCGGTAGTCACGGACCCGTGCCGCGAGCACATCGGCCTCCAGCGTGGACGCCACGACGGGCGCGCCGGCCAGCATCCCGAGCACCTCGACCACAGCCTCGGCGCCACCGCGCTGGGCGGGGACACCGTGCCAGGCCGGCAGGAAGCGGGCCAGCGCCTCCGGCTCGACCGGCTCGACCTCGCGCCGCAGCGTGGCCAGCGACCGTCGGCGCAGCTGGCGCAGCACCTCGGACTCGCACCACTCCCTGCGCACACCGTCGGGTCGGAACTCGCCGCGGACGACGCGGCCGTCGAGTTCCAGCGCCCGGAGCGCGCCGACGATCCGCGACTCGGCGACGCCGAAGCGGGCCGCCACCTCACGCTCGACGAACGGCCCGTGTGTCCGCGCGTAGCGGGCGACGAGATCCTCCAGCGGCCGCGGCACGGGCTCGGTGAACGCCTGCGGCAGGCCGAGCGGCAGCGCGCACCCGAATGCGTCGCGGTATCGAGCGGCGTCATCATCGGCGATGTACCTGGATTCGCCGGCCACGACGACCTCGACGGCCCGCCGGTCGGCGACGAGCTGGCGAATCCACCCGTTCTGTCCTTTCGGACCGGCCCGATCGGGCCGGTCCGACAGGACAGTTCGGTCCTCTTCGCAGCGGAGGTCAAGCTCGGCCTCGGTGAGGTCGCCGACGCGTCGCAGGACGTCATGCAGCTCGTCGGCCGAGCGGGCGCGGCGACCGTCAGAGAGGCGCTGCAGATCCAGCTCGACATCCGCCAGCACGCCGGGGTCGAGCAGTTCACGCAGCTCCTCGGCGCCGAGCAGGTCGCGCAGCAGATCACGGTCGAGCGCCAGCGCGGCGGCCCGCCGCTCGGCCAGCGGGGCGTCGCCCTCGTACATGTAGGCGGCGATCCAGTTGAACAGCAGACTCTGGGCCATCGGACTGGGCCGGTTCGTGTCGACCGTGACGACGCGCACGGTCCGGTTGCGCAGTTGACCGAGCACGTCGCGCAGCGCCGGTACGTCGAACACGTCCTGCAGGCACTCCCGCGACGCCTCCAGGAGGATCGGGAAGGTCGGGTACTTGGCGGCGACGGCCAGGAGATCGGCCGCTTTCTGGCGCTGCTGCCACAGCGGCGTGCGCTGGCCCGGCCGCCGCCGCGGCAGCAACAGCGCGCGGCCGGCGCACTCCCGGAAGCGCGACGAGAACAGCGCCGTCTGCGGCAACGTGGCGACGACCAGCTCCTCGATCTCCTCCGGCTCGATCATCAGCGCCTCGAGCGGCAACTCGTCGGCGGCCTCCGGCAGGCGCAGCACGATGCCGTCGTCGCCCCACATCGACTCGACCGGCAGGTCGTACTTGTCGGCCAAGCGGCGCTCGATGGCCATCGCCCACGGCGCATGGACCGGCGTGCCGAACGGGCTGAGCACACAGATGCGCCAGTCGCCGATCTCGTCGCGGAAGCGCTCGACGACGACCGTGCGGTCATCTGGCACCGCACCCGTGGCCTCGGCCTGCTCGCTCACGTACTGCACGAGGTTGGCGGCGGCGAGCTCGTCGAGTGCGTAATGCTCGCGCAGGCGCGTCGTCGCCACCGCCGCTGGCAGCTCGCGCAGCTCGCGCACGAACGCGCCGAGCGCCCGCCCCAGCTCGAGCGGGCGACCGGGCCGATCGCCGTGCCAGAACGGCATCTTCCCAGGCTCGCCGGGCGCCGGCACGACGGTCACGCGCTGGAAGTCGATGTTCTCGATGCGCCAGGTGGACGCGCCGAGCACGAACGTCTCGCCGGGGCGGCTCTCGTAGACCATCTCCTCGTCCAGCTCGCCGACCCGGGTGCCGTCGGGCAGGGTGACGGTGAACAGGCCGCGGTCTGGGATGGTGCCGGAGTTGGTGACGGCCAGCCGCTGGGCTCCGGTGCGGCCCCGGATGGTGC
>JALZMG010000408.1 GCA_030858325.1 Actinomycetota bacterium
CGTGCCGTTGAGCGCCGCTTCGTACTCCCACCCGCCGGCGGGGATGGACAACGACGCTCGCCACACCCGTCGGCGCCGGCGGTCATGCCGGTCGTCGCGCACTCCGGCTACCAGTCGCCCGGGCAGCCCAGCTCGGACTGGAACGATCCGGCCACCGTCACGCTCGTCGGCGGCGCCGTGTGGTCGGCGACGGCCGGCATCGGCCCGTTCGGCGCCCGCCTGAGCCGAACTGTTGGACCGCACCGTGCGCGGAGCAAGTGGAGCGCGTCGGTACGGTGGTGGACCGATGGACGAGCCCGCAGCCGACGCCGACCGCCCGCTCGTGCTGTTGCTGCACGGTCCGAACCTGAACCTGCTCGGCAGCCGTGAACCGGAAGTGTACGGGACGGCCACGCTGGGCGACCACGTGGCGACGGCCGAGCGGGTCGGGCGCGAGCACGGGCTGGCGGTCGAGGCGGCGCAGACGAACCACGAGGGCGAGCTGGTCGACGCCATCCACGGCGCCCGCGGGCGCTGTGCGGCGATCGTCATCAACCCCGGCGCGTTCACGCACTACGCCTGGAGCCTGCACGACGCGCTCGCCGCGTTCGACGGCCCCGTCGTCGAGCTGCACCTGTCGAACCCCAACGCCCGCGAGTCGTGGCGCCACACCAGCGTCGTCGCCCCGGTCGCGGCAGGCACGATCGCCGGTTTCGGCGGGCACGGGTACGACCTCGCCATGCGTGCCGTGGCGGCGCTGCTCGACGGGCGGCGCCCGTGACCGCACCCGCGCTCGACCTACTGGCGCCGATTGGATACGCCGACCGGCCCGCGACGGTGCGTGATCGGCTCGGTGACCGCACGCTGATCGTCTCGACGCCGTCGAACGTTCGCTGGCTGACCGGCTTCGGTGGGTCGCTCGGCTGGGTCGTCATCGGGCCCGATGTCTTTGCGCTCGTCACCGACGGCCGCTACGCAGAGCGGGCCGCCGCCGACCTGGCCGCCGCTGGGGTGCAAGCGGAGGTGGTCACGGCGACGACGCGACCGCAAGTGCGCGATCTCGTCGTCGGCCTCGCGGGCGGTGTGGCTGTCGCCGAAGCGGGGCACCTGACGCATGCGGCGTGGACGGATTTCGCCACCGACCTGACGCTGGAGCCTGACGACGCCTCGATCACGTCGCTGCGGCGGGTCAAGGACACGGGCGAACTGGCTCGCATCGAGTTCGCCGCGGCGATCGCGGATCGGGCACTCGCCGAGGTGGCGCCGACACTCGGCGACGGCCTGACGGAGGCCGACGTGCGCGACGAGTTGGAGCACCGCATGCGCCGCCTCGGTGCGGACGGGCCGAGCTACGCGACGATCGTCGCCAGCGGCCCCGACCACGCCGCCCGTCCCCATCACGAGACCGGTCGGCGGCGCATCGCCGAGGGTGACACCGTGATCATCGATGTCGGAGCGCTCATCGACGGCTACCACTCGGACATGACCCGTTCGTTCGTCATCGGCGACGCCTCGCCGCGCCAGCGCGAGGTCTACGACCTGGTCCTCGCCTCCCAGCTGGCCGGGTTGGCGGCAGTCGCTCCGGGCCTACCAGCCAAGGAGTTGGACGCCGCCTGCCGGCAGCCGTTCGTCGACGCCGGTTACGGCGACTGGTTCATCCACGGCACGGGGCACGGCGTCGGCCTGGACATCCACGAGGACCCGTTCGCGGCCAGCGTGTCGACGGCCGAACTGGCGGAAGGGGACGTGGTGACCGTCGAGCCCGGCCTCTATCGTGGCGGCTTCGGCGGGTTCCGGATCGAGGATCTCGTGACCGTCACGCCGTCCGGTTGCCGGCGCTTCACCCACCTGTCCAAGGACGCCCCATGCCTGCCATCACCACCAACGACTTGAAGACCGGGATCACGCTGCAGCTCGACAACGGTCTGTTCCAGGTCGTCGAGTTCCAGCACGTCAAGCCCGGCAAGGGTGGCGCGTTCGTGCGGACGAAGCTGCGCAACGTGCGCTCGGGTGCGGTGCTGGAGCGCACGTTCAACGCCGGCATCCGTGTCGAGCAGGCGATCGTCGACCGCCAAGACATGCAGTTCCTGTACCGCGACGGCGACGACTACGTGTTCATGAACACCTCGACGTACGACCAGATGACGGTCCCACGCGCGGCACTCGGGTCGACCGCCGACTACCTCGTCGAGCAGGCCGTCGCCCAGATCGCCACCTACCAGGGCCAGATCATCGGCGTGGAGATCCCGGCGTCCGTCGAGTTGACGATCGCCCAGACCGAGCCCGGCGTCCAGGGCGACCGGGTGTCCGGCGCCCGCAAGTCGGCCGTGCTGGAGACCGGCAAGTCCGTCCAGGTGCCGCTGTTCGTGGAGATCGGCGACCGCATCAAGGTCGACACGCGCAGCGGCGACTACGTCACGCGGGTCTGATGACCGGTCCCGACCGCCGCTCGGACGCGCGCGAGCGGGCGCTGTACGTGCTCTACGAGGCGCAGGCCAAAGACGTCGACCCGACTGACGTGCTGGCCGCACAGATCGTGACCGCCGACGAGCTGACGGCGTCGTTGGTGCGTGGTGTGACGGAGCAACGAGAGCGGCTGGACGCCGCCATCGCCGCTCGAGCCCACGGATGGACGCTGGCGCGTATGCCCGTGCTCGACCTCAGCGTGCTGCGTCTTGCTGCGTTCGAGTTGGCCGAACGCCCCGACGTCCCCGTCGCCGTCGTCATCGACGAGGCCGTCGAACTGGCAAAGCGCTTCTCCACGGACAACAGCGGCCGGTTCGTCAACGGCGTCCTCTCCGCGCTCGTCGAAGACCTCCGCCCCACCTGACCGCCGCCAGCGCAGACCCGATCAACGTCGTCGCGGAATCGCAAATCTTCTGAAAACGCGATCTGGGCGCCGGTGCGATGCGGTACCGGGGGCGGGGGCGGGTCGTAGCATGCTCGGCATGACTGGGCGGGATCGCGCAGGCGGTGCGGGGCCGTCGCTCGGCGCACTCGCCGGCGCAACGACGGCGAGCGTGACGACCGTCGAGCCGGCCACCGCAGTCGAACCGAAAGCCTCGGAGGAGGTCGAGTCCGCCGATGCTCCAGGCGAAGGCGACACCGACGACGACAGGGGCCGGCACAACGCCGTTCGCCGTGCCCGCGAGTGGGTCGACAGGCGCCTGCGGGCGGTGACGCCGTGGCAGCTGATGCTTGTCGGCATGGTCGCTGCGTACACGACCTACTTCACGAAGCTGAGCCTCGACATCCACCACGGACTCGGCACGTCGAGCTACGACTCCGGGTTGTACGACCAGGGCATCTGGCTGATGTCGCGCTTCCAGGCACCGTTCGTCACGCTGATGGGGCGCAACCTGATGGGCGACCACACGTCGTTCATCCTCGTTGGGCTCGTGCCGCTCTACTGGCTGTTCCCGGCCGCCGGCACGATGTTCTTCGCCCAGTCGCTGGCCATCGGCGCCGGCGCCGTCCCCGTCTTCCTGTACGCCCGCAAGTGGCTGGCGTCAGAGGCGATGGCGTTCGTACTGGCCGCGGTCTATCTCCTGCACCCGGCGGTCGGCTGGACGAACCTCGAGAACTTCCACCCGGACGCCTTCCTCGGCGTCCTCGTCGGTTTCGCCATCTACGCCGCCTTGGAGCGGCGCTGGCGGATGTACGTCGTGTTCGTCGTGCTGTCCCTCCTCGTCAAAGAGGACGTCTCGCTGATCATCGTCCCGCTCGGCATCTGGGTGGCGCTGCGCCGCGACCGGCGGATCGGTCTCTTGACGATCGTCGGCAGCCTCGGCATGATGGCCGTGGCGATGCTCCTCGTCATGCGCTCGCTGATCGGCGTTCCGACTCGCAACGCCTGGCGCGTGCCGTTCGGCGGCCCAGGCGGGTTGCTCCGCACGACGTTCGAGCGCCCCGGCGAGGTCGTCGACCACCTGCGTTCCGACGGCCGGCCCTGGTACGTGTGGCAGATGCTGACGCCCTTCGCCTGGTTGATGATCCGGGCACCCGAGGTGGCTTTGATCGGCGGTGGCGTGCTGGTGACGAACGTCGTCTCCACGTTCTGGTACCAGTACCACGTCCAATACCACTACTCGCTCGTCATCGTCCCGGCGCTGGCGCTCGGCACCGTGTACGTCATCGGCAAAGTCCGTGAGCACGCCAGACGGTGGGTCGTCACCGGCCTCGCCGTCGTCGCCATGTACACAGCCTTCTTGTGGGGACCGCTGCCGTTCGCCCGCAACGACCTGGCCTACTGGGCGCCGGATCATCCCGTCGCCGAGCAGCTGCGCGACATCCTCGACGCCGTGCCGGGCGACGCGGTCGTCGCCGCCCACTATGGCGTCACGCCGCACATGGCCCACCGCAGCGAGATCTACCAGTTCCCGACGCCGTTCCGAGTCGTGCTCTACGGCCCGGACATCAGCCTCGAAGGGAGCCGGCTCGACGAACTCGCAGAGCGTGTCGAGTACGTCGTGCTCAGTCGCGCCAAGGACGAGGAGATGCAGCGCGACTGGGACGTCGTCGACGACGCGTTCGAGCTCGTGGCCTCGAACGAGTCGTGGGAGGTCTTCCGTCGCGACCCCGACACGCCCCTGCCCCCGCTGCCGCCTCCCACCAGCTGACCGGGGAGGGCCCGGTTCCCGCCCATCGACGCGCCCAGCTGCTAGCTTCGCCGGCGACCGTGAAGCGGGTCCCGTGAGGCCCGGACGGAGGAGCACATGAACATGGCCAAGCAGGTCCTCGGACCTGACGACGTGCGCCGGGCGACGACCCGCATCGCGCACGAGATCCTGGAGCGCAACCCGCCTGGCCAGTCCTCCGGCCTGGACCGCGTCGTCGTGCTCGGCCTGCAGCGGGGCGGGGTGTGGCTGGCCGAGCAACTCGGGGCCGAAATCGCCCGCATCGAACGCGCCGTGCCCGTCGGGTCCATCGACGCGTCGATGTTCCGCGACGACATCGGGCTGCGCCCCGTCGTGCCGGCCAGTCGCAGCGACATCCCCGTCCCCCTCGACGGGGCGACGGTCGTGCTCGTCGACGACGGGCTGTACACGGGGCGCACCGTGCGCGCCGCCCTGGAC
>JALZMG010000519.1 GCA_030858325.1 Actinomycetota bacterium
GCCGTCGACGCCGCAGCGGGCCAGCTCGACGGCCCGCGCCGGGTCGTTGCACGTCCAGACGTTGACGCGCAGGCCACGCGCGTGGGCGGCGGCGATCGCCGTCCCGTCAAGGTCACCGACCCATGGATGAACGGCGACGTGGCCGCCGCCCGCGACAGCGTCGAGCACGGTGTCACCCAGCTGGTCGGTCAGGTAGGCAGTCGCCAACTCCGGAGCGAGCGTGCGCAGGCGGTCGATCGTCTTCATGCGGAACGACGAGACGAGCCAGCGATCGGCAGGTTCGGGGCGGGCGGCCAGCAACTCGGCCACGGCCGCGACGACGCGTTCGCCCGAGTCGAAGTCGGGCTCGCCGGGTGCGTTCTTGATCTCCAGGTTGACGAGCGCGCCGGCCGCCGCGTCGAGTGCGGCGGCGAGTCGGGCGACGTGGGCCGGGAGGTCGCGCGCCGCCGTGTCGACGATCGCCCGGCCGTCGCCGAGGTGGGCGTCGTGATGGACGACGAGCACGCCGTCGGCGCTGCGCCGCACGTCGAGCTCGACCCCGTCGGCACCGAGGGCGACGGCACGGCGGAACGCGGCGACCGTGTTCTCCCGCTCGTCGCGCGAGGCCCCGCGGTGGGCGATGACGCTCGTCACGCGGCGGCACGCTACCCCTTGTCAGGCTGCGCTTCGTCGCCTAGCTTCTCGCTCGTCGGGAGTCCCCCGCGCTCCCCGTTCCGTCACTCGCCGGCCATCCCGCTGGCCGCAAACCTGGAGGATGTGTGTCGATCCTTGCGTCAAGCCTTGCCCTGGGCACCGCCGATTACAGCTGGCGCGACAAGGCGCTGTGCCGAGACACCGACCCCGAGTTGTTTTTTCCCGTCGGGACAACCGGCATGGCCCTCGTCCAGATCGACCGGGCCAAGCAGGTGTGCAGCGAGTGTGCGGCCCGCCCCGAGTGCCTCGACTTCGCCCTGGCCACGAACCAGGACTCCGGTGTGTGGGGCGGCCTCTCCGAAGAGGAGCGTCGAGTGATCCGTCGCCGCCGCGCCGCCGCCCGCCGCCGCGCCGCCAGCTGACGGGCTTCTCATCGGGCCTTCTGGGCGCCGAGATCCCAACTTCGAGAAGGTGCGCGCCCAGAATGGCGTCGGCGCGACAGCGGACCCGTCGGGGCTCACGTGGTCAGGGGGACGACCAGCTCGACGACGGTGCCGCCGGCGCCGTGGTCGTTCAGGCCGACGGCGCGGCGGTCCTCCTGCGACGCCGGGCGCATGGTGATCTGCCCGTTCAGCTCGGTCGTCACGAGCGTGCGCACGATCGACAGGCCGAGCCCGGTCGCCGCGGCGAGGTCGAAGTCGGCGTCCAGGCCGCGGCCGTCGTCGACGACGTCGACCTTCAGCCGTTCGTCGTCGTTGTCCAGCGCGACGACCACCTTGCCGCCGCCGCTGCCCTCCGGGAAGCCGTGGTCGACGGCGTTCTGCATCAGTTCCGTCAGCACGACCGACAGCGGTGTGGCCACGCTGGCCGGGATGCGGCCCCCGTCGCCGATCAGCGAGAAATAGACCGGGCGGTCCGGTGACTGCAGGCTTTCCTCGGCAAGGCGCAGCAGCGGCCGCACGATCTCGATGAACGTGACGTCGTCACCCGGCTCGCGCGACAGCGACTCGTGGACGAGCGCGATCGTGCGGATGCGGCGCACCGACTCCGAGACGGCGGCCTTGGCCTCCGGGTTCTGCAGCCGTCTGGCCTGCAGTCGCAGCAGCGACGAGATCGTCTGCAGGTTGTTCTTGACCCGGTGGTGGATCTCCCGGATCGTCGCATCCTTGGAGATCAGCAGGCGGTCCCGCTTGCGCAGGTCGGTGACGTCGCGCACGAGCAGCACGCCACCGGCGACCTCGCCGCCGGACAGGATCGGCATGCAGCGACACAGCAGCGCCACCTCTGGCCCCTGCTCGAACTCCTCGACGACGGGCACCTGCTGCTCGTAGGCCTGGCGCACCATGTCGTCGTGGAAGCCGAGCTCGGCCAGGCGCATCCCGACGGCGTTGGTGTGGATGCCGACGCGGTGCAGCGCCGAGTTGGCGTTCGGCGACAGGTAGCGCACCCGGCCTTCGGCGTCGAGGCTCATCACGCCGTCCCCGACGCGCGGCGCGGCCGTCGAGTCCGCCCCCCGGGCGGGGTACGGGAACGAGCCCTCGGCGATCATGCCGGCGAAGCGCTCGAAGATCGACACGTAGGTCCGCTCCAGCTCGCCAGGTGTGCGGCCCGATCGCTCGACCCATTCGCGCGTCAGTACGGCCACCGCCTTGTCGCCGCAGTGCACCGGCACGGCGAGCATGCGCGCCGTGTCGTCCAGGTCCTCGACCTCGACGTCGCCTTCGGTGATCTCACCCGAGCGGAACGCCGACGCCAGCACCGAGTGCTCGGTGGCATTGGCGAAGCTGCCGACCCAGTCGGTGTGGTACACGGTCTGCGCTGTCGACGGCCGCACCTGGCCGACGATCAGCCAGCGGTCGTCCTTCGTCGGCACGTACAGCAGCAGGTCGGCGAAGCACAGGTCGGCCAACATGTGCCACTCCGACGTCAGGCGGTTGAGGTGCGAGACCTGGTCGCGATCGAGGGTGGTGGAGTCGCGAACGAGCGCAGCGAGCGATGCCATGGCGACGTGCAGTCTGCCTGACGCGGCTCGGTCGCGGCGGCGACGGGCCGTCAGCTCCGCAGGTGGCCGACGAGCGCCGCCAGGCTGGCCAGATCGTGCACGTCGGAGTCCAGCGAGGGGACGTCGAGCACCTGCGGAGCGAGCTCTGCCAGCTCGGCCCGCCGCTCGGCCTCGCGACTGGCGACGACGGCGACGTCGTGGAAGCGGGTGCCCACCTCACGCAGGACGTCACCGACGACGCGTGCGTCGGCAGGCTCGCCATCGGCGGTCAACGT
>JALZMG010000535.1 GCA_030858325.1 Actinomycetota bacterium
GGCGTGAACTCGAGCAACCCCTCCTTCGTCGCCGTGGACAACATCGCGCCGGTCGATACGTAGACCGTCACCGAGCCGGTGTCGTAGCCGCCCCCGTCGCCGGCCCGCTCGCGCAGTGCTTGCAGCATCGGGCGCCCGAACGCGTCGCCGACGATGACGAGCATGCCGACGCCGCGCCGCTCGACCACGCTCCACAGCTCGTGGGCGTCGAAGGATCGGCTCGCCAGCAGCGCCACCTCGCCGCCGCCGAGGTGCGGCAGTAGTGCGCCCAGCCAGACCCCGGTCCCGTGCATCAGCGGGCACGCCGGGGTCGCCACCTGCTGGCCGCCCGCGGCAACGGTTGCGGCGACGAAGTCGGCAACCTCGACGACGGACGTGAAAGGGGCGCGGCCGGCACCGACGGACACGTAGCCGAGGAAGCTCTCCGTGAACTGGCCGACCTCGTACATCACGCCCTTCGGCATCCCGGTCGTGCCGCCGGTGTACAGCATGTAGAGGTCGTCGACGGCACGCGCGCGTGGCGGCGCCGGTCGATGTCCGGCGAGCACCGTGGCGAATGCTTCGGCGCCGTCGACCTCGACGCCACCAGGCGCCGGGCCGTCGTCGACGGAGATCCACCAGGTGAGCTTGGGCAGGCGGTCCACGATGCGGGCGAGGCGATCGCCGAGGCTGGAGTGATAGACGACAGCCGCGCAGTCGGAGTTGTCGAGTAGGTACGCCAACTCGTCGTCGAGGTAGCGGTAGTTCACGTTGATCGGCGTGATCCGCTCCTTGAACGCGGCGTACTGCGTGACCAGATACTCCGGCGCGTTGTACATGAACATGCCGACGTGGGAGCCGGTCCCGAGCCCACGCGCGGCGAACGCGTCGGCCAGGCGAGCTGCCTGCTCGTCGTAGTCACCCCAGGAGAGCACGCGATCACCCTGGCTGATGGCCGGCGCGCCCGGAACAGTCGTCGCGATGGCCTCGAAGACGTCGGCGAAGTGCAGCATGACCGCGTCAGAGTGTCGGCCGTTTGGCCGCCTTCTTCTCCTTCTTGTCGCTGCGCTTCTCCTTCAGCGACTTGCCAACCTTCTTGGCGTTGTGCTTCTGCGGCGACTTCTGGGACTGGGCCATCACACCTCCTCTCGCACGACTCGATTCGTCACGACGCCGCGGCGCGGCTGTTTTCGATCGCCACTCGCGGATCCCGGTTGTCGTCGCCGATGGCGCCGAGCGAGTTCTGGAACAACGTCATCGCCTGGAGCCGCTCGGCGTCGTCGAGACCGGCGTTCATGATCCGTTCCACAGACGGCGAGAGGTCGCGGAACTCGGCGACGATCTCGTGGGCGATGCGTTCGCTCGGTCCGAGGTCATCGGGTGAGTCGGCGGCGCTGCTCCACCGCGTCACCTTCTTCTTGGGTGCGGCCATGCGCTGTCCTTTCCTGTCGTCGATCGGGTCACGTCGTGTCCATCCAGATTGCGGCGAAGTGCACGCCTGCGGCGACGATGCGCGCCCACGCGGTCGGCGTGCCGCCACGCCAGCACCTTCATCGCCGCGCCGAGGCTGGCCAGGCTCCACATCGTGATCAACAGCGCGATCGCCCAACTCGTCCCGACGGCGACCAGGCACAGCGGCGTGAACGTGCCGCCGATGGTGGCGAAGATCGTGGCATGGTCGGCGTGGCGCCAGATCGCCCAGGCCCGCAGCGAGTGCACCCACCGGTGATACGTCGCTGACACGGCGAGCATCGCGCACAGTCCGCGCCAACTCGTGCAGGAGGCCGCGCCATGACGGGCGGGCGGCGGTGCCGAGCCGGTGGGCCATCACCCGCTTCACATCCGGCCCAGGCAATGATGGAGACGACCCGTCATCTGCTGCTCCTCAGGCGTCGCACCCGACCACGGCGACAGTACCACCCGAGGACCGCCGGTCACTCGGGCGCCGGGGGCAACGACGACGCGCGCTGCGCGGCCATGAAGCGACGGCCCTGGACCGTCAGTTCGAGGTCACCGAAGTGGGGCATCGGCCGTCCGCCCGTGCGCATGCCCCAGATCAGCGAGCGATCCTTGGCGGCGGCGAGGCCGGCTGCCACGTCGTCGTCGGACCACCCCAGCCGGGCCATCAGCAGTTCGTTGTCCATCGGCTCGTCGGCCTCGTCGCCGGCGCGGATCGCCCCCAGCAACTCGATCAGCCGGTCGTCAGTCGACACGCAGCCGCTCCGTCAGCTCGGCCTTGGCCGCTTCGAACTCCTCGAACTCCATATCGCCGGCTCCGAACCGCTGATGCAGCGCAGCCAACTCGGCCAGCACGGCGGTCTCGTCGACATCGGGCGGCGCACCTTCTGCACCCGCCTCCTCAGCGTTCAAAGCGCGCTCGGCACGACGGGCTGACTTGGCGGCCGCCTTCTCGCGACGGGCCTTTTCTCGTTGCTGCTTCTGGAAGCGAGCCTGGTTCATGGCGTTCGTCTCCTCGACCTGCGGCAGGTCGCCCTACTCGGTTCACGCTCAGAGGAGACGGTCATCCGGGCCGCCATCCCAGGGATGCGCCGGCGTCCAATCCAAGTTGGCCAGGCCCAGTCTACCGTCCCGGCGCCGTCCGGCGGGGGAAGGTCGATGGCGCCGCGCGATCTGACCGCGCGGGTATGACGGTCGGCGACCACTGGCTGCCCTACCG
>JALZMG010000026.1 GCA_030858325.1 Actinomycetota bacterium
GCGAGCGCCAGGCCGACGCCGCCGCCCTGGGAGAGCCCGGCCATGACCGCGCAGGCGACCCAGCAGTTGCGGATGCCGCGGATCGGGCCGACGAGCGGGTTGCCGTCCGGCGCGAACGTGAACGGACCGTTGATGATGCGCTTGATGCCGGCCGTCGCCATGGCCGGGTAGTGCTTGAACGCGATCTCCAGCGACGGAGCGATGCGGTCGAGGTCCGGCGACAGCAGTTCCATGTCGAAGCTCCACGGCGCCTGGCGCGGCTGCCACGGCACGCAGGCCTGCTCGTACGTACCGAGCAGCATGCCGCCGCCTTCTTGGCGCGTGTACAGCTCGCCGGCGAAGTCGATCACTCCGGGCAGCTCGGCGCCGGCGGTGCGATTGTGCTCAGCCACCTCCTCCATCTCGTCGGTGACGAGATACATGTGCTCCATCCCGAGCACAGGCAGCTCGAGGCCGATCATCCGGCCCACCTCGCGCGCCCACAGTCCGCCGGCGTTGACGATGTGCTCGGCGTGGATCTCGCCCTTGTCGGTGATCACGTCCCACGTGCCGTCGGCCCGCTGGCGCAGGTCCTGCACCCACGTGTGCCGGTAGACCTCGGCTCCGGCCTGGCGGGCGCAGATGGCGTACGCGTTCGTGACGCCGGTGGGGTCGAGGTGCCCCTCGACGGGGTCGTACAGCGCGCCGACGAAGTACTGCGGGTCCATCAGCGGGAACAGCGCCGCGGCTTCCTGCGCCGAGATGATCTCCAGGTCCATCCCGAGGTACCGACCGCGGGCACGGGTCATGCGCAGCCAGTCCAGGCGCTCGGGATCGGTGGCCAGCATCAGGCCGCCCGGGAAGTGCAGCGAGCAGTCCTGCCCGGAGCGGGCCTCGATCGTGCGGTACAGCTCGATCGTGTACTGCTGCAGCTTGGAGACGTTGGGGTCGCCGTTGAGCGTGTGCATGCCGCCGGCGGAGTGCCACGTCGAGCCGGCCGTCAGCTCCTTGCGCTCGACGAGCACGACATCCGTCCAGCCGGCCTCGGTCAGGTGGAACAGGACCGAGGCGCCGACGACGCCGCCGCCGATGACGACGACCTGGGTTGAGGACTTCATGGTGCTGCGCTGCTCCGCGGTGTTCGGTGTTCGGTGTTCGGGTTAGAAGTCGGTCGGCACGCCGCCCTCGGCGGCGCGGCGGGCGACGAAGTCGGCGAGCTCCTCGCTGCGCGCGTCGTCGGCGAACGGCGGCAGTTGGGAGGCGTCGAGGAAGCGGCGAGCCAGTTCAGCGGCCTTTGCCGCGGCCTCCGGTTTGCCCGCCTCCTCCCACGTCTCGTAGTTGCGCCAGTCGGAGATCATCGGCCGGTGGAACGCCGTGCGGAAGCGGTCCTGGGTGTGGCCGACGCCGAAGAAGTGCCCGCCGGGACCGACCTCGGCGATGGCGGCGAGCGCGAGCGTGTCGTCGTCGACGACGATCGGGTCGAGGAACGCCGAGACCATCCCCAACAGGTCGGCGTCGAGCACGAGTTTCGCCCCCGATGCGTGCAGGCCGCCCTCCATCCATCCGGCGCCGTGCATCAAGAAGTTGACGCCGCCCATGATCGCACCCCACAGCGAGAACACGCTCTCGTAGGCGGCCTGGGCGTCGAGCGCGTTGGCCGCCGACACGTTCGACGAGCGGTACGGCACGCCGTAGCGGCGGGCCATTTGCCCGCCGAGCATCGCCGTGCGCTGGTACTCGGGCGTGCCGAACGCCGGCGCGCCGGACTGCATGTCGACGTTCGACGTGAACCCGCCGTAGATGACGGGTGCGCCGGCGTTGACGACCTGCGTGAACACCATCCCCGCCAGTGCCTCGGCGTTCTGCTGGGCCACCGCGCCGGCCAGCGTGACGGGAGCCATCGCCCCGGCAAGTGTGAACGGCGTCATCACGACGACCTGGTTGTGCGTCGAGAACTCGATGATCCCCTGCAGCATCGGCAGGTCCAGGCGCAACGGAGAGGAGGAGTTGACGACGGTGAACACGGACGGCTCGCGTTCCAGCGTGGCCAGGTCGACGCCGCGCGCGATGCGCACCATCTCGATCACGTCGCGGTTGCGCTGGCGGCCGAGGCTGTAGCTGTGCGGCACCTTGTCCGTGTAGACGAGGACGTCGTGGGCGGCGTGCAAGTGGCGCACGGACCAGTGCAGGTCCGTCGGCTCGACTGGGTAGCCGCCGACGAAGTGGATCACGTTGAACGCCTGGCACAGTTGCAGCAGCTCGCGGAACGCGGCGCGGTCACCCGGCCGCCTGCGCCCGTCGACGTCCATGATGTTCGGCGGGCTGCCGACCGACCCGAACGCCATGTGGTCGCCGCCGACGGTCAAGGTGTGCTCGGGGTTGCGGGCGTGCAGCTGGAACGTCGACGGGCAGGTGCGGATGCGCTCGACGACCATGGCCGGGTCGAAGCGCACGCGCTCGCCGTCGATCGAGGCGCCGGCCGCGGCGAGCAGGTCGCGCGACTCCGGGTCGAGGAAGTTCATGCCGATCTCGGCGAGGATGCGCAGCGAGGCCTCGTGGATCATCTCCACCTCGTCGGCCGACACCACCTCTGTCGGCGCGTAGCGCAGCCGCGGCTGGGCGAACGGGCGCTGCTCGGGCAGCTTGGCGCGGTCACCCTCGGTACGACTGCGGCCGCGCCGGCGCCCTGCAGCGACCTCCGTATCGGTCACCGTTACCTCCGATCCCCAGTGTTCTCAGGCGAATTCACAGTACGAGCGTGCTGAGATTACCACGCGGCGCGACGCCCGCTGACACCCGGCCGGCCCGCTCGTCACAGTGGTCGTTGATGCTCGGTGGCGACGATGGAGGCGGGGGCGGCCGGGGCCTTGGCGTCGAGGAGTGCCTTGCCGACGACGGCAGCGAGGATGATCGCCCCGCCCGCCAACGTGGCCGGGCGAGGGCGTTCGGAGAGAATGATGAACGCCCAGATCGGCACGAACAGCATCTCCGTCTGGGCCAAGACGGACATCGCCACGGCGGGGATCTGGCGGGAGGCCACGTTGAACGCCAGCGTGCCGACGACGATGAACACGCCACCGTGGATGGCGGCATAGCCGATGTCGCGAGCGGGTGGGACGAGCGTCGTGCCCGTGCTCAGCGTGATGACGCTGCAGAGCACGATCATCATCACGGCGTAGCCGGGCATCACCGGGGACCAGTCGCGTCGTGGATCAGTGCGCAGGCAGACTGCGTACCCGGCGAAGCCGACCGACGACATCAGCGCGGCGATGTTGCCTGTCAGGTTGCCGGCCTTCAGATCGCCGAAAACGGTCACGAGCAGTCCGACGAAGGCGACGGCGACGGCGACGATCGTCACCGGCGTCAGCGGTTCGCCGAGCGTCACCTTGGCCACGAGCACGGCGATCAGCGGCGTCACCGAAGCCAGGAACGCGGCGTTGGCCGGCGTCGTCGTCTTCACCGCGTACACGAACGCGATCGACGCAAGGAGAAGGCAGCCACAGGCGAGCAGCATCGTCGGGCCGCCGCCGAACGCCTGCGACGTGAGCGGCCGGCGGCGGCGTAGCCGGGCGGCGACCTCGATGACGGCGATGATGGCGATCGAACGCCAGATCAGGTACTGGAACGCGTCGGACTCGTCGGCCTTGCGCGCGGCGATGGCCCCGAAGCTCCACACGATGCCCGAAGACAGCGCGATGAGCGAGGCCAGCAGCGGCACTCGCGTCGATGCTGCTGAACCGGCGTGGCGGCGCGAGGGGGGATCGGTGTCGAGCAGCGCCACAGGTGCGCAGTCTGGGCGATCCGCTGGCGATCGCACGAGCCGGTTGCCCACGCTCGGCGGTAGCGGCGAGTGTCAGCGGCCCGCCGACATGACGATCGGCAAGTACGTCCCCGACTTCGAGTTTTTCGAGTTCCGTCGATTCGAGTGCCGGACCTACTGGGTCGCCAAGCGTGACGACAAGGGCGCGATCGTCGGCGTCGAGAGCTTCGAGGTCTGCGCCGGTTTCGCCGTCGTTCCCAAGTTCCTGCCTCGCGGCCCCTGAAGCTGAACGGTCCGCGTCGCGGGTCAGCGGATCGGTTCGCCGGTGTCGGGTCAGATGCGGCGGCCGCCCGAGCTTGCGGCGGCCGCATCAGCAGAGCGCGGGGTCGAACGGGTAGGTCGTCAATCGCTCGGCGCCGGTCGGCGTGAGGAGGTACTGGTCCTCGAGCTTGACGCCCTGGGCCGACTCCGGGTCGCCGATGTAGCTCTCGACGCACACGGTCATCCCGAGCTCGAACTCACCGGGCAGCGGGTACGGCCGGCCCGACACGGCAGAGGGAATGTTCGGCGCCTCGCCGCTCAGACCGATGCCATGGGCAATGCAGTAGTAGCCGAACGGGGCGTGGCGGGCCGGCACGGTCCATGCCCGGCGGGCGAACGACTCGAAGCTGCGTCCGGGCGCGAGCAGCGCCGCATTGTGCTGCAGCTGCTCGTACGCCAGCGCATGCAGGCCGCGCTGCGTGGAGGTGGCCGGCCCGTCGCCGCACAGGAACGTGCGGGAGAAGTCGACGGCATAGCCGTGCGGGCCGATGGCGTCGGTGTCGAGGCACACCAGATCGCCGGCGCGCACGACGCGCGGCCCGGCCTCCTGGAAGTACGGGAACGTGTGCGGGCCGCTCTGCATCAGCCTGGTGGAGACGTACTCGCCCTCCCGAGCGATGAGCCCGCGGTGCAACTCCGCCCAGATGCCGATCTCGGTGGCCCCGTCGGTGATCGCCGCGGCGAACTCGCCGACAGCCGCGTCGACGGCGTCGATCGCCCCTCCCATCGCCATCACCTCGAGGTCGAGCTTGAGGCGACGGGCGTCGAGCAGCACCGGCGTGGCGTCACCCAGGGCCAGCCCCGTCGCCCGCAGCGCGTCGGACAGCGCCAGCTCGACGCGCTCGACGGCGAGCCTGGCATCGGCGCCGACATGCCGCCTGATCTCGGCGGCGATCTCAGCGGCGAACGTGGCGGCGCGCTGCTCGTAGCCGGGCCCGGAC